>CAMWXO010000011.1 GCA_947178245.1 uncultured Porphyromonadaceae bacterium | reverse complement strand
ATCTTGAGTGCCTTTTTTGCTCCCAAAAGTGTCAACTTTTTTCAGTTCAAGTCACCTTACGCCGGCCTTTTGACGATTCACGGCCGGACTATTCCAATCACTGCAAAGTTCGGAAAAATGTAATTTTCGACACAAATTCAAACTTTCGAGTGCAAATATAGCAAGAAAATCTGACTCCGGCAAATTTTGAAACATTCGGTTCGAGATCAAATTAAAATCGGACAAGGATTCCCTATGATCCTTAATTCCAAGCAGACGTGGCACGCCACGTCCCTGCTTTTAATTGATACACAGCTATTAATGCAGGGACATCTATTAATGCAGAAACATCGCATACGATGTCCCTGCATGCCGGACTACACCCCGGGTGCAATCGCAGGTTTGGATTAAGCCAATGTTACTGAAAAGCCTAAAACTCGAAACTGATTTTTAGACGTCCGCCCAATCCTCTCTCAACAACATCAAAGAGTGTGCGGAGCGTAATGTTCTCGCCGTCATTTTCAATTTTGGAAATGAACGGTCGCTTTTTATCTACTCGTTCAGCCAACTGCTCCTGGGTAAGATTAAGTTTTTCTCGTGCAGTCCTGATTTTGTAACCAATACGGAGAACTTCCAACTCATTCTCCAAACGATCACGTTCGGGAGTGCCAATTTCTCCATAATATTTATTTTTTAGTTGATCAAGTGTCTGTATATTATCCATTGACTTCATTTCTTTCGTTATAATACTCTTTCATTATTCTTTCAGCTCGTGCAATTTCACCTGGAGGTGTTTTCTGTGTTTTCTTTTGAAATCCACTGAACAGAACGACCATTTTATTACCATCAAAACAGCAGAATATTCGGAAAACATTACTCCCTAATTGTATACGCACTTCAAACAATCCGTCTGTACCCTCAATATATTTCAAATAGGTCGACGGCACACGCTCAACCTGTTCGAGAATATCAAGGACTTTGATAATTTTATCTTGCACCTTCCGAGATTGCTGCTTGAAGAAATCCTCAAAATAGTGTTTGTAGGTTATTACCTCTCTGACTTTCATCTTGCAAAGGTAATTAATAAATTACATATACACAAATATTTCACTAAAAAATATCAATTTTTGTAATTATAGGTTCCTGAAAGAGTTACAAAAAAGTTTGAAATAAGGCCGCATCAGGATTCTGCCGCTTGCCGCGAGGAGCGGCTGCATTGGGAGAGTGGTGCAGCCCTGCGAATCCATACCCAATATTTTCGCTTCACCTAAAAGCGCCTATACGACGACCGGGAGAGCAACATTTTGCCGTTTCCGTACAAATTAGCACCAAAACATTTTGCCGTTTCCGTACAAATTCGCATCCAAACATTTTGCCGTTTCTGCCATTTTTACTATCTTTGCAATAAAAATCAGCATATTATGGATTACCCGATATTTCAGCGATATCTTATCTATACGAAAGATCTGCGAAAGGAGCAGGACATCGTCTGCCTCCCGGTATATATGACCGGATTACTATGACGCCGCAGCCATATCCCCATTTCCGGCATCACCTGACGACTTCCCAATAACCGTTCTTATTGCTTCCCCTTCTCACCAGCCATCCGGCGGCCTTCATATTGGCGATGATCTTCTTGACCCCGCTCTCACTGATCCCGGCCTGCTCCGCAAGCTGAATACGAGTCATGCGGGAATCGGCCGAAAGCAACCTGAGAATCGCAGCTTCTGATTTATTGGGTACTTTATCGGACACTTTATTGGGTACTTTATTGGGTACTTTATCGGACACTTTATTGAGTACTTTATCGGGTACATCTATGGTGATGCTCTTTTGAAGCGTCTTTAAAATGCAGCAAAATTGAGAATTTTTTAATTTTTTTTGAGATGCCCATGCAGTATTTGGCATTTTTTCGTATCTATATTATGTGAGACCTAATTTGCAGATAAGCAACATAACCTTGATAGAGGAGTGCAAGAAGGGAGATAAGGAGGCGCTAAACCTCTTCTATCTCCGCTTCGCACCCCGCATGCTCAGTGTGGTGAAGCGCTACATCCACGATGAAAAGGATGCGGAGGATGTGCTGCACGACGGCTTCATCGTGGGGCTGACCCGGCTCGACTCCCTACGCGATGCCGACAAGGCAGACGTCTGGCTGGCCACAATCATGAAGAACCTCTCGCTCCGGTTACTGCAGGAGCAGGACATGGCAAACATTCTCCACGATATTCCGGAAGTGGAGGACACTCCGGATATCGACACTTTCATTGATCTTGACACACTGGAATTGCTGATAGAGAGACTTCCGGCAGGCTATCAGAAAGTATTCCGCCTTGCCATGCTGGAAAACAAGTCGCACAAAGAGATAGGCCGGCTGCTCGGCATCGCGCCCAACACCTCATCATCGCAACTGTTTCACGCCAAGCTGATGATGCGGAAACTTATCACCGACTATAGGATGCAGACATGCCTCGTATGTCTGATTCTCATCGGCATGCTCACCGGGCTACTGCTACATCATCGCCCTGCTCCGGCCCCTGCGATCAGCGAGGTAATGATATCCGCTCCCGACTCCCCGGGAGATGAATCTATGGCGGATACAGTTATCAACCTTGCTGCCAAACCCGCAATGAACGCCACCGCACACATCCCTGCGAAAGCGAATAACAAGAAAGCAAGTATCAGAGCCATTGACAAAGCCGACTCTCCAATAGAAAAAACATCCGTGAACTCAGTGGCGGAAGCACGTGGGAATATGACGGTGGAAGAAAGTGAGTGCCCGACCGAAGCACCGGCTATCGCCGCTGCAGACAGCATAGGGCCGGAAGATATGGTTGCGCCGCTGATGACGGATGAAAAATATCTGGCATATATCGGCATGAACGAGAGCCTTTATGATCCGGTCATACACCGGAATTCGGGAAAAGGATGGTCGGTGAATATCGGTGCTGATCCGGCATTATTGAGTTTTAACGATTTAGGGCTATTCGATATATCTGATGCGAACTCAACACATCCATATCCTTTTCCGGATGATTATCCTTTTCCAGATGATTATCCCGATGGCAAAGACCCTGCAGAGAAGGATATCAATACGAATCGGCACACTCCAATCAGGCGGAGCTCGCATTATATGTCTTATGATGCCGCCTCATCACGACACGACCTTCCCGTCACCGTTGTAATCTCTGCATCCAAAAGCCTCAACAACATCTTCAGCGTGGAGTCGGGAGTGAGATACACCTATCTCCATTCAAGTTTCGAGGCATATAAGACTGAGGCTCAATGCCACTGGCACTATATCGGCATTCCTCTTAAACTTAACGCGAAGATATGGGCCGATCGGAGGCTGAAGCTCTATGCGGGTGCAGGAGGCATGGTCGACATTCCCCTCTATTCCAACGCCATCGTCACTGCAACCGGAACATATCCGGCTCTCCGCCCGGGCAGTTTCAGATCGCCGGTGGTCTGGTCTCTGTCAGGGAATGTAGGGTTGTCGATAAAACTGACGAAAAAAGTGGATATCTTCCTAGAGCCTACACTGCAATATCACTTCAAGCAAAAATATACTGTGCCCAATATATGGACTGAAGACAAATGGGGAGTGTCGCTGCCTCTCGGATTCAGATTCAATATGTAGGATAACGATAAAAGATAGATCTATAGATGAAAAAACTGTCTTTAAAACAACGACTGGGGCTTGAGCTTCACCGTCAGGTCGTAAAAGAGCGAAGAAGAACTCACCCGCTCAGGCAATTGTTCTGGGAATGCACCTGGCGCTGCAACCTTTCATGCCGTCACTGCGGAAGCGATTGCAAAAGCGCCTCCCTGATTCCCGATATGCCCGCTCAAGATTTCCTTAATGTCATCGACTCCATCCTTCCGCACGTAGATCCTCACGTGGTCAGCATCATCATCACCGGCGGAGAGCCACTGATGCGGAAAGACCTCGAACATGTAGGGCTCGAACTGTATAAGCGCGAATTTCCCTGGGGCTTAGTCACCAACGGGATGCTGCTGACAAAGGAACGATTGAGCAGCCTCCGGAAGGCAGGGCTGCACAACATCACCATAAGTCTTGACGGGCTTGAAGATAATCATAACTGGATGCGAGGCAACCGGCAGTCGTTTCTCAGGGCATACGATGCAATAAAGAGGGTAGCGGCCGTGCCGGATCTGAATTTCGATGTGGTGACTTGCGTCAACCGCCGGTCGCTGCCGGAACTGGATGAGATCAAGCGACTCCTCGTCGCAGCCGGAGTGAAAAGATGGCGGCTCTTCACCATCTTCCCGTCAGGACGCGCCGCACAATACCCCGAATTTGAACTGATGGGAGAGGAGACCGAGCGCCTCATGCGTTTCATTACCGAGACACGCCAAGAAGGACAGATCAAGGCATCGTTCTGCTGCGAGGGCTTCATGGGATCATACGAAGGTAAAGTCAGAGATTCTTTCTTCGACTGCCAAGCCGGAGTAAGCGTGGCATCGGTATTGCTCGACGGCAGTATCGGGGCTTGCGCGAGCATACGTGCAGACTATAGTCAAGGGAATATTTATAAAGACAATTTCTGGGATGTATGGCAAAACAAGTATCAGATCTATCGTGAACGGGAATGGATGAAGACGGGCGCCTGCGCAAATTGCTCGTTTTGGAGATATTGCGAAGGCAACGGCATACATCTTCGTGATTCAGATGGAAACCTTATGCACTGCCACCTCTCAAAGACTAATTGATATCTCGCTCCTCACGCATGGCTTACTGTTTTATCAATAATATCGTTTAAGTATGATGAAATCAAAATTCAGATTATCGGCGATGTTGTCGCCTTTATGGGTAGCGTTGCTGGCATTGCTCGGCTACAGTTGCGAGAACAACGCAGATATGTATGGCACCCCTTACGGAGAATGGGAAATCAAGGGAGAAGTGACCGATGAAGAGAACAAGCCTGTTGCGGATGCAAGAATCTTAGTCATCTATCCCGAAATGAATTCATCCCAATTCGATTCTCCAGAATTTGAAGATTGCTGGGTAATGACAGACAAATCAGGGAGGTACATATCCGAAAATGGCGGTTTCCCATCAACTCTAAAGGTCGTATGTATCCCCGATGATCCTGTTTTGAGGTCTGACTCTACAATGGTAGAACTCAAATATTCGGGAAAGAAGAAAAACGATACGTGGTATTGGGGAAGCGCAAAGGCAACCGTTGACTTCAAGCTGAAGAAAAAAGAATGATCTCTTTGACCTGGCATCTGTAATGACATTTCAAACAAAAAAAGACGGACGCCTGCGCAGATTACTCGTTTTGGAGAATTGCTTTTAATTCAATAATATAGTTTAAGTATGATGAAATCAAAATTCAGATTATCGGCGATGTTGTCGCCTTTATGGGTAGCGTTGCTGGCATTGCTCGGCTACAGTTGCGAGAACAACGCAGATATGTATGGCACCCCTTACGGAGAATGGGAAATCAAGGGAGAAGTGACCGATGAAGAGAACAAGCCTGTTGCGGATGCAAGAATCTTAGTCATCTATCCCGAAATGAATTCATCCCAATTCGATTCTCCAGAATTTGAAGATTGCTGGGTAATGACAGACAAATCAGGGAGGTACATATCCGAAAATGGCGGTTTCCCATCAACTCTAAAGGTCGTATGTATCCCCGATGATCCTGTTTTGAGGTCTGACTCTACAATGGTAGAACTCAAATATTCGGGAAAGAAGAAAAAAGATCCGTGGAATTGGGGAAGCGCAAAGGCAACCGTTGACTTCAAGCTGAAGAAAAAAGAATGACATCGGAAACCCGACACCTGCAATCACATTACGCAAGATATATGAATCACGGAAAAAATATTTTTTCGTGATTTATTTGTATATGCCGGAAATTTTTATTAACTTTGCACTTCGATTTGAGGAGGCAAGCCTCCGCATCTGAAATATCACCGATTATACTCCTTATATAATATGGCATCAAGCAGCAAAAATCCGGAACAGCCGGATACGATCGAAGAACTTAATAACCATCTGACCAAATTCGGCCGCCAGGTAGAGACCAACAAAAAAGCTCTTTGGGTAGCTATGGTGGCCATTCTGGTGGTGGCATGCCTCACATTCGCATGGCTCTATCTCATACGCTTCCCGAATGCTCAGAAAGCCAATGAGGCCTACAACAAAGTGGAGCTCAGCACATTCGGCAACGATTCACTGGCAGCGGCACAGTATAAGAAGGTGGCTGATGAATACGGCAACTATGACGCAGGCAAGCTCGCGGCCCTCTCTGCAGCCCAGACCCTCTACACTCAGGGCAAATATGAGGAAGCAGCCAAATACCTCGGCAAGTTCAGCTCAGGCGACAAGGTGCTTGATGCCAACGCCGACATTCTCCTCGGCGACTGCTACGTGAACCTGAAGAAATATGACGATGCCATCTCAGCCTTCAAGAAAGCCGAGAGCAAGGGAAAAGGCAATCCTCAGATCGCGCCCCGCGCTCTGCTGAAGCAGGCGGTGGTGTATGACGAGCAGAAGAAATTCTCAGAAGCATTGAAATGCTACGAGACCATCAAGAAAGACTATCCCGAGTTCCAGTTCGGCAACGGAATGTCGATAGATTCCTACATCGAACGCGAGAAAGCCCGCCTCTGATCACGACAAATATCCATACAGACCCCATAAAATAATAAAACATATCTGCTTATTTTATGAAAGGGAAGTTCGCTGCTGCGGCCTTCCCTTTTTATTTTTTTAACACTCTGCATTATCCTGATATCGAATTTTATTCCTATATTTGCAAAGAATATACCATTTTCTTACTTCACAACTCATGAACATAGCAAGCATTAAATATTTAATAGTGGCCGCCGTGGCGGCTGCGACATCGTCAATTTCGGCCCAAACCATGACGGACTGGGGCGAGATAATGTCGGGCACCGTATATGAATATGAGGCCAAGACTCCTGTGGCGGGATTCTACGTGGCCTCCTCCACCGGACAGATAAGATGCTACTCCACGGGGGCGCCCATCAATGCCTATTCCGATGCGGAGCATAACGTTCCGATTGAATCTGCAGACAGCTATTATGGCCCCGAAGGCGAGAAGGTGCGCCTCTATCCCACCGTGCAAGGCGAAACTATATATTTCTACAACAACTATCCGCTCGACGGCGGCACATTCCGCCTCGCCGACGGAACGGAGGAGATCACTATGCCTACGATCTCACCCGCACCCGGCAACGGGGAAATCTCTATGAGCGAGGACTACAGCTTATTGCTTGTATTCAATATTCCTGTCAAGATTTCCAAATGCAAGATGGAATCGGGATCAGCTTCAGCCGAAATGCCTCTCACAATCACTCATTCCTCTGTGGCCGTGAACTGGCACAGCACCCTGATGGATTGGTATGAGACCGGAAAAATCAAAGGGGGCGATGTCATGACGCTCACTTTCACCGGCATACGCGACGAATACGATTCGCTCAACCGCCCCGACTACGGCGACGGCCTCGGCAAGCTTATCCTCCGCTTCACATTGGCTGCGGAACCGGCCCGACTCACCGAGCAATATCAGACCCCGCAGAGCGGCACCGCCGATTTCCTCTCTTACTATCTGCCCGACGGCGACGAGGGTGTGGTGCGCCTCGTCTTCAACCGCGAACTTCAACCGGACTGCGAGCCGGAGGTGATCCTGCAGTACGGTGATCCCGACAATCTGGAACTTGGACTTTACATCGAGAATCCGCCCGTCAGCGTAAGCGGCCACGCGGTGGAAGTGGATCTGCGCGGAGTGAAGCGTCTGCCTGAGGAAATGGTGCCCGGACTTGCAGTGCAACCCACAATCTCGCTGCGCATCTCGGGAATAAAGAGTAACGACGGCCAGTATGTGCTCACAGGCAACGTAGCCAGTCCATATACCTTTGAATACATCTATTCATTCAGGACATTATCCTACAGCATCGCGGCTGACTGGTATCCACTGCCAGGGAGCGAACTGAAGGGAGGAGAGAATATGGAGATCTGGGTTCTCAACGGCAACCGTATCAAGTTTGACAGCGTGGACTTCACCTTCATGAAGAATCTTGAATATCAGAATTTCAGCATTCCATATCAGCAGTTATCATCTTATCCGGATCCTGACTATCCGGAAGCCATGATCTTTAATCTCACCGCGCCGGAACTGGATGCCGACAGCAACAGCGACATCGCGGTCTCTTTCGGGGGTCTGCAGTGTGCCGACGGACTCGACCACACGCAAGACATCTACGTGAGATACCGTTCCGGCTCTACCGGCGTGACGGAGGCTGCAGCTGAAAGCGATGACACCGGCGCATGGTATGACATCAACGGCCGGCCGGCAGCGCGCGACTCGCGCGGCATCCTCATACATAACGGAAAGAAAACGATATCGCGGTGATGCCGCAGACAACTCCCCTGAATAATATCAGCCAATCAATAAAATCAAATATCCAATGAATCTAAAGACTGTAATCATAAGCGCGGGACTCGTAGCCTGCGCCTCCGGCGCCTCGGCATTCAACTGGCAGCCAGTGGTGACACGCCCGAATCCAAGTCAGGACGTGACGCAAGCATGGCAGGCGGAGAGCATCATTTTCTACTGCAATGATCCGGCAGAGGTGACCGCAACAGATGTGATGCCTGTCTGGATTGACGAGGATGGCAACGAAATCAAGGCCGTGTCGGGGCAGCAGAATCCCAACGGATGGGACACTCACGAATTTTCCTACGATTTTGATTTCAGCGCCTTCAGATCAAACGGCGAATACATACTCAGTTTCCCGGAAGGAGTGCTCGTCACCCCCGACGGCGACAAGAGCGCCCCGGTGCAGATACCCTACTCGTTCGATATCCCCGAGCTGGCAGCTGCTATGTTTGATGATTTCCGGATCCTGTCGCTCTCTCCCGACCTCAACGAGCCTCAGGGCATCTGGGACGAGCAGGAAATCCGTATCAATACCAACCACAACGATGCCATCGGCCTGACGATGCTCACCGTCAAAGACCTCACCGACAACGAGACCATTCTCATCTCGAGTAATTTCGCCACCGGACGCACCCCTGGCAACTCCTCCGAGATTGCATGGACTATCGGGGGCGTAGCGCGCAAGTTCTATCAGGAGCATGATTATCAAGCCGAGATAGTCTTCTACAACGGCAAAGACCAGCGCGGTGAAAACGGTGAGATGACCCCTGTCGTGGCGAGAGCCTATTACAATTTCACCGGTAAGGTGGAGGGCTACAGATACTCACAGGCCGAACTTCTGAGCGTCACCCCCGAGCCGGGCGTCTTCACCATCACGAAGCCCGAAGAGGCGGTGTTCGTCTATACATTTTCCCAGCCCGTCACGGTCTACAAGGCCGAGACACCCCTCGGATCTGCCGGCATCACCGTCTATCCCGACAATTGCCTATCCTCAAACGACGACAAGACAGTATGGACGCTCGACCTCTCCACCAATCCTTTCATGCTCAGCCAGGACGCCAGCGTGATCATCAATATCTATGCCCGCGACCTCGACGGCTCGCAGCTGAGAGGCAATTCCGGCTCCGAGACCAATGCATGCTATCAGTTCGGTTGGACGTGCGAGCTCGGTGCAGTGTCGCTGCAAGTGACCACGCCCCCGGAGGGAGAGACACTTGACGAACTCACTTTCGTAACCGTGAAGTCTGCCGACGGCAAGGCTATGGAATGGTCGTGGAGCGGCGAGGCTTATATAGTGAACATCCTTAACGAGAGAATCGGCACCCTCGTCTATGAATCTTCGTCTGACAGAGCCGAAGTGGAAGTGACTTTCACCACCTGGAGAACGCCCGACGGCGTGGAAGAGCCTATCCACCTCGTGGACGAAGGCTCATACGCAGTGGTCTTCGACCACGGATGCTTCATCCAGGGCCAGCAATACGACGCTCGCGTGAGCCACAGCCTCATCTCCCAGTTCCAGATCTCGGGTGCGCTCGCCGGGCCCGGGCCAAACCCTTCAGAACAGGAGACGTTCCTCTATACTGAAAGCAGCATAGCCGACGGCGCCACTGTAGAAGAGCTGTCGGAGTTCTATCTCATCTTCCCCGAGGAAGTGGCTCTGGCCGCATATTACGCCGATGTAGTGAATGCCTCCGATTCTGAGCCGGCAGGCAAAGCCGACCTCGAGCTTGACATGGAAGACTGGAACCGCATCAACGTGAAACTCCAGACTCCACTGAAGGAATCAGGCACATATAAGGTGGTGATACCGGCGCGCACCATAGGCACCCCGGCATTCTGCGAAAGTGACGCAAAACAGGGCATCTGCAACCCTGAGATCATCCTCACCTTCATGGTAGACCCCGCGCAGGGCGGTACAGCTCAGATAGCGGCAGAAAGCAACGAGACAATCCATGACATTTCAGGCAGACATGTAGCGGCTCCCGCAGACAAACTCCCGAAAGGCATCTACATCATCGGGGAAAAGAAAGTCATAGTGAGATAAACCCCGCCTCAGCAATACATTCTCCCGGAGGAGCATGACACCTCCTCCGGGGCCAAATAAACAACCGACTTAACATAAATTTGAAATGATAAGAAAAGCATATATCAGGGCCGGACTCTTCGCGGCTCTCGCAATGGCATCAGCAGGCGTATCGGCGCAGAATGAGAAGCCAACGGTAATCACCGTGCCACCGCTCTACGAAGGGGCCCTGCACTCGATGTCGGCCAACGGCCGCTGGGCCGTAGGCTACGCCGCGAATCCGGAAAACAGCTCGTATGCCGCGTTTCCGCGACTCGTGGATGCCGAAACCGGCACCACCACCGAACTTTTCACTCCTCAGCAAGGGGAACAGAACGCCGTAATCTCAGCCACATGCGTCACTGACGACGGCACCATAGCAGGCGGATCCTTCATAGGAATGCCCGCCATCTGGAAAGAATCTGAAGGATGGGTGATACTTCCCCTGCCCGATGAATCATACTCCGACGGAGAGGTGACAGCCATCACCCCCGACGGCCGATATGCCGTAGGCAAAGTATGGGAAGACATCTTCAAGGAATATCCGTGCATGTGGGATATCTCCTCCATGAGCGTCGTGCCCCTCCCCGGAATGGTGGACTGCAATCCGCGCTATCAGGACATGATCGACCGCGGCGACAACCCGGCCGAGTGGACAGCCGACCTTCTGAACATCCGCCTCACGGGAATCTCGCCCGACGGCAATCTGCTGCTCGGCACCGTAGACTTCATCTATCCCGACGTGACGTGGCAGTTCGTATATAATCGCTCATCCGCATCCTGGACACCCGTAGGCCTGCGCTATGAGGGCGGCCGACTGAAACCCGTGGCTGAAGACATGGTGACCGTGGAGGAATGCGTATTTTCCGCCGACGGCTCTCTGATTGCGGGCACCTACCTCTCCACCGATAACCTGACTATACCCTTCACGTGCAGCTCGGCCGACCCTGTCAGCATCACTCCGAGCGTAGACGGCGGAGGCTTCGGCGTCTGGGCAGTGGGCTCAGACGGAGTGATCTACGGCTCCACTCCGGTCTCCACCCCGGTGAGAAACTGGAGCGCATACGTAGGAAAATATTGGTATGACTGGAAGCAGGCCCTGCGCCAGATCTACGGAACAGACTGGCTGACAGACGTGACAAAAGACGAGCTCGGACTCTCCGGCACAGTGGTGAGCGTATCGGCAGACAACTGCCGCATACTTGCTTCCGACTATGCCCAGAATATCTCTTACATCATCACGCTGCCCGAACCGATTGCGCGTATATGCGAAAAGGTAGACCTTCTCGCCGACTTCAAGGCATTCCCCCCGCAGGGAGCCCAGTTCTCGACACTGCAGGCCATCACGCTCGACTTCGGACGAGACATCAGCGTGCTCTGCGACAAAACGGCAGTCACCCTCACCGATGCCGACGGCAACGCTCTGAAGGCTTCGATCAATGTAGCAACCCAAGCCGCCAACAGCCATAAGCTTGAGGTGATATTCAGGAATTTCGCACTCGAGCCGGGCAAGACCTACAAGGTGGAGATTCCTGCCGGAGCAGTCTGCATCGCAGACGACCCCGAACGCACGAGCAAAGCCATCACCCTCACCTACAGCGGCCGAGAGGCCGGCCCCGTGCGCCCGACATCGATCTCCCCGGCCGACGGCTCGGGCGTAGCACGCATCAACCTCTCCACCAATCCCGTGACCGTGACATTCAACGCCACACTTGCACCGGGCGAGGAGCCGCAGATCGATCTTTACCAGATCAAGGAAGGCGTGGAGGAATATCTCTTCCCGCTCAATGCTTCGGTAGACTCCGACCGCATGATCATCTATCCCGTGGCCGAACAGCGTCTCGCCAACGGCACCGACTACCGCATCAAGGTGGCGGCATCAACAGTGACCGACCTCTCGGGCGACGGCGGAAATGAGGAATTCTCAATCATCTATCACGGCACATACGTGCCTGAAATCGACCCGTCGTCAAACGTGGTCTACAGCAACGACTTCAGCACCGGCGTGGCGGGAATGCTCCTGCTCGACGGCGACGGAAACACGCCCTCTGAAGCAATGGCGGCATGGGGCTTCGATAATCTCAATACGCCCTGGATGCCGGTGCTCGACGAGGATGACGCCTACGGCGACTACGCGGCGGCCTCCCACTCGAGCTATGACCCGGCCGGGCGCTCAGACGACTGGATGGTGACCCCGCAGCTCTTCCTGCCCGACGACAAGGCCCACCTCTCATTCAAGGCCCAGGGCTACAAAAACGCTAAAACCGACGTGCTGAAAGTGTTGGTATGGGAATCAGACGACGTGATGACCATGCTCACCAAGAGCACTGCCGACAAGATACGCTACAACGGCGACCTCGTGTTCAACCAGCGTGTCACTCCCGGCGATAGCGAGGAAGGCCTCGCCGGCGACTGGACATCATTCCGCGTGGATCTCTCGAAGTATGCCGGGAAATACGTCTATATCGCCTTCCTCAACGACAACCAGAATCAGTCGGCGGTATTCGTAGACGACGTACTCGTCTCGCGCGAGACAGCGGCATTGCTCAGCATCGACACCGAGACCACACTGGTGGATGCGGACGATACCGTCATCAAGGGCCGCTTCCTCGTGACTCACGAAGACGGCATCAGCGGCTATACCCTCACGCTTGCCGACGCAGCGGGAAATGTGATTGACACAGCCACGGCAGACGCATACTTGGAAAAGGGGATGACGGAGGAATTCGCGTTCCCCGAAGCTGTCAGACTCGAAAAGGGAGCAGTGAACTCCTACTGCGTGATTCTTGAGGCAGCCGGAGAGACAATGAAGGCTAACCTCGACATTCGCAACCTTCTCTTCAAGACAAGCAAGCGCACGGTGATAGAAGAGATGACAGGCACCACCTGCCAGTTCTGCCCGCAGGGCATCATCGCTCTCGAATATCTTCAGGATCTCTTCGGCGACGCCGGGATTCCGGTGGCCATCCACAGCTACACCGGCGACACCTTCGGAGGAGCCGAACAGACAGCCTACTCCAACTTCCTCGGTCTTGCCGCCGCTCCCACCGCTTCGATAGGACGCGGCTCCACGTCGTCGCCGATGTGGGATGCGGGATACGACTACATCTTCACCTCGCCCGACGGCAACACATGGCTGCAGAAGACCGAGGAATCGCTCTCGCAACTTCCGATAGCCGACTTCAGCATCGCCAACGCATCAATCCACTTGGCAGACAAGAAGATCACAGCTGACTTCACAGCCGATTTCGCCCTCGGGCTCACCGACGCAAACATCAACATCTTCGGCGTGGTGATGGAAGACGGGCTGAAAGGATATCAGACCAACGGCCTCTTCAACACCGAAGCTCCCGGCCTGGGCGAATGGGGCAAAGGCGGAGCATACGCCAGATCGCGCGTTCCCTGGTATTACGACGACGTGGTGCGCGGCACAAGTGCGTTCACCACTGCCGGCTCCTATTCAGGCTTCAACGGCAAGGGTGGCTATATCCCGTCAGCAGTGAGGGGAGGAGACTCCGTGAATGACACATTCGAGATGGCGCTTCCCTCGGGCATCTCTGATATGAACAATCTCAAGGTGTGCCTCATGCTTATCGATGCCAACACCGGAGAATTCATCAATGCAGCCGTGACAACCTGCTCCACGACTTCGGCCGACACTTTGCCAGCTGACACGCTCCGCGCCGATGTCTACGACATCACCGGGCGTCTCGTGCTGCGCAACGCTACGATCGAAGACCTGCGCGAGCTGCCGTCGGGCATCTACATACGCGCCGGACGCAAGCATCTCGTAGGCCGCAACTGATGTCGTAAAGCAAACAGAATAGAAAGTGTTTACCGCCGAGGAGGAACAGAGATTCGGCCGCGCATACGACATGCTGCTGCGGTCGTATGTGGAGAGCCGCCACCGCCGTAAGGTGGAGAAAGTGGCCAAGGCCTTCCGCTTCGCACGCGCCGCCCATCAGGGCTTCAGACGCAACGACGGAAGCCCCTACATACTTCATGCCATAGCCGTGGCCATGATCTGCAGCAGCGAGCTCGGGCTGGGCAGCACCTCGATCGTATGCGCGCTGCTTCACGACATAGTGGAGCATTCCGACACCACGATCGAAGACGTGCGGGCAAACTTCGGCGAGCATATCGCGTCGATCGTGGAGGGCATCACCAAACTCTCGGGCGGCATCTTCGGACACGCAGCCGAGACCCAGGCGCTGAAACTGCGCGACATGATGATGTCGATGAGCACCGACGTGAGGGTGATTCTCGTGAAGATGGCCGACAGGATGCACAATATCCGCACCATCAGCACTCAGCGGCCCGAGCGCCGGCGGCGTGTGGCCCGCGAGTCACTTTACGTCTACGCTCCTCTCGCCGAGCGGCTGGGACTCTTCGGCATGAAGACCGAATTTGAAGACCTTGCGTTCAAGTGCGAGAATCCGGAAGCCTACGAGAGCATCCAGCGCAAGCTCGAGCTCGGGGAGTCTGACCGCCGGCAGCGTGTGGAGGCATTTGTGGAGCCGCTGCGGCGCGATCTTGACGCAATGGGTCTCACCTACGAGGTGAAGGCCCGCGTGAAGAGCTTCTACTCCATCTGGAAAAAAATGCAGAAGAAGCAGATACCTTTCGAGGAAATCTACGACGTCTATGCAGTGCGCGTGATATATGAGAACGACGACGACTCTCTCGAGGAAGCCATAGCCCGACGAATAGCCGACGTGCTCGCAGCGCGCTACCGCCTGCACCCCGACCGCACGCGCGACTGGCTGCGGACACCGAAAGACAATGGCTACCGCGCGCTCCACCTTACGCTCTGCGACGCCTTCGGACGCTGGACCGAAGTGCAGATACGCAGCCGCAAGATGGACGACATAGCCGAACTCGGATATGCCGCACACTGGAAATACAAAGACGGGGTGCAGACCGACACCGAGCGCCTCGACCATCTCGTGAATTCCGTGAAGGAGATACTCGCCAATCCCGAGCCGAACGCGGTGGACTTCCTCGACACCCTGCGCTTCAACATTTTCGCCCAGCAGATCTACGTCTTCACCCCCGCCGGCGACCTCGTGGGGCTTCCCGCGGGAGCCACGGTGCTGGATATGGCATACGCCATCCATTCCTATCTCGGCAATCACTGCGCGGCCGGCAAGATAGGACGCCAGCTCGTGGAGCGCTCTTACAGGCTCGACAGCGGCGACCTGGTGGAGATAATACATGTGGAAAGCGTCAGCCCCGACGAGACATGGCTCTTGGAGTGCATCACTGCCAGAGCCAGAAACATCATAAAGTCGAAGATATGAAAGTGAAAGATATCCTCTCAAGCGCCACAATGCTCAAGATCTCGGTGGCGCTGGTGGCCTCGATATTGATATTGCTGCTCCTGATGAAAAGCGACCACCAGAGCTACAGTTACGAACTCAACCAGCCCTGGCGGTATCCGCTGCTGACGGCCGAGTTCGACACGCCCATCATGCGCGACTCCATATCGGCACAGCAGATGCGCGACAGCATCGACGCCGAGTTCGTGCCCTTCGTGGAGCGCGACCCGAGAATCGCCGCGCAGAATGTAGACCGGTTCACGAAGATTATCGAGCACTACGCGTCGGTGCCCGATGTGGCCTTTCTCACGCGCAAGCTCAGCGAGATGTATGCAAGGGGAATAGTCAGCACCGATATCTACGACAGAATCCACACCTTCCGCACACCTCAGCTCAGGATGAGCGACGAGTCGGAAGACAACAATGCGGTGCGCCTTATCGACGCCTCGCAGATGATCTCGCCCAACATGGCGTTCAGGGCAGTAGACTCGGCCTACGTGGCCCTGCATTCCACCCATAAGGAGCCCGTCACCATGTCGAAGGAAGTGGCCAAGGCGCTCAACGCCAGCCTCGTGCCCAATGTGGTGATCGACTCCGTCTCCGACACGCGGTTTCGGGATCAGGAATATCTTAATGTCAATTCAGCCCTCGGCGTCATCAAGAAAGGCCAGCGCATAGTAGACCGCGGCGACATCATCAACGCCCAGATCTTCACCAACCTCAACAATTATCTCGACGCTCTGGAGAAGACCCAGTCCACCACGATAACCAGGAAATTCTTCATCGTGGCCCAGGCGCTGTATGTGCTCACACTCTTCACGCTGCTTTATATTTTCCTCGCCTTCTACCGGAAGCGCACATTCGAGGATTTCAAGAAAGTCACCTTCATAGTCTCGGTGATCACCCTCTTCACCGTGCTGGCCATCGGAAGCGCCGAGATGCTGCTCGGCGGCCTCTACATAGTGCCCTTTGCCGGAATCCCGATCATCATCACCGTTTTCACCGACTCGCGCACCGCCATCTTCTCACTAATAATCAGCGTGTTGCTTACAGCTCTCGCGGTGCCCTTCCAGTTCCAGTTCGTGGTGATACAGTTCATCGTAGGCGTAGGAGCCACCTTCTGCATCCATCACCTCACCAACCGCAGCCAGCTCCTGCGCACGGCACTGGTCACGTTCGGACTCTACAATTTCTGCTACATCATCATGCTCCTCCTCTCTGAGGGAAGCCTCACCGCCTTCTCATGGCGCACGGTGGGAGTCTTCGCCATCAACAGCGTGCTCCTCTCATTCGCCTATCTGCTGATACTCGTGGTGGAGAAAGTGTTCGGCTTCACTTCTACGGTGACACTGCTCGAACTCAGCGACATCAACAATCCCGTGCTCCGCCATCTGGCGGAAGTGGCCCCGGGCACATTCCAGCATTCGATGCAGGTGTCGTCGCTCGCTTCGGAGGCGGCCCGCGCCATCGACGCCAACACAGCGCTCGTGCGCACCGGAGCGCTATATCATGACATCGGGAAAGGGGAATCGCCCATTTTCTTCACCGAAAACCAGCATGGAGTCAATCCCCACGCGGGTCTTGACCCGGCCACGAGCGCGAAGAAGATCATAAGCCACGTGACGGAGGGCCTGACTGTGGCCTCGCATGCCAAGCTGCCTCAGGTGATTAAAGACTTCATAGCGGAGCATCACGGGAAAGGAGTGACGAAATATTTCTTCAACACCGCCGTCAACGAAGCCCCGGAAGGCGTGGAGATCGACAAATCGCTCTACGAATATCCCGGGCCGAACCCGCAGAGCAAGGAGACCACCATCCTGATGATGGCCGATGCGGTGGAAGCGGCGTCGCGCTCACTGAAAGACTACAGTCCGGAGTCGATCAACGCGCTCGTAGACCGCATCATAGACTCGCAGATAGCCGATGGCCTCTACAACGACTCGCCCATCAACTTCAAAGACATCAACACCATAAAGGACACGTTCAAGAAGCGGCTCGCCACCATCTACCACTCACGCATAGAATACCCGGAGATACAGAAGCGCGACTCGGCTTCAGCAGAACAACAAAAGTGAAATATCTCCGTTAAATAAAGAGGGGACTCCACTCAGCGACCCCTCTACCTTTAAGATTATGACCGGTTTGACTCACATATCCACATCCTCCTTACCGCAAGCGCCACGAGCCCGGCGGCTCGGACTCCGGGCCCTTCTGCTCGTGTTGCTGCTCGCGCTCATCGCCCCCTGCGGCGTAGATGCCGCCCGGAAACGCACGAAAGCGAAAGCCAAGACGACGACCACCACCCGCAAGAAAACCCGCAAGAAGTCGTCGGGCAAGACAAGCAAGCGAAGGAGCCCCGTGCGCACTACCGGAGGAGCCAACTGGGCGCTGACCGCGGCCGATGTCAATCCCGACTCCAAGAGCCCGGAAGTGAAGCCGGCCAAGTCATCGAAGCGTCAGGTGAACGTGGAGCGTCCCGATCTTGAGGCGATACGTCAGGCAACACTCGACCCGAAGAGCAAGATGTATTTCCCGAAACTGATGAAGAAATTCAATCTCAACGACACCACCATGACCGCTGAGGAATTCAGACATCTGTATCTGGGCTACATGTTTCAGGAAGACTATGACCCCTACCGGGAGTCGCCCTATTCAAGCATCACCGAACAATACCGCAACAAGACCTCCCACACCAAGGAAGAAATCGATACTATCCGCAAATATGCCGAACTCACCATGCGCGACAATCCTTTCGACCTGCGGCAGATGTCTTTTCTGGTGCACGTGCTGAAGGAGCGGCGCAAGGACATGAGCGCCAAGATATGGGAATATCGCCTCGAACATCTGCTCGGAGCGATAAAGAGCACAGGCACAGGCGAGAATGAAGAAAACGCGTGGTTCGTGATATATCCGGCGCATGAATACGACATGGTGCAGCTGATGGGCTACAGGCCTGTAGACGCCTCCTTCATCGAACCGGGCTACGACTATATCCAGGCAGAGCCGGAAGAAGAAACCGCCAAGCGCCTGCGCGACAAGGTGCAGTCGGGCTTCTACTTCGACGTGCGCGAAGTGCAGCGGCAATATGACCTGAAGCATCCCGAAGAGGTGGAAGACGAGGCTCAGGCAGACGATGAGGATGCGGAAGAGGATCCCGACGATGTGCCGGCCACATAGCCGGATAGCCGGCATGAGATTTCGGAGCACATCTGAACGTAATCGGCAGATAATTTGTTGATAAAAGAAAAGAACTACATATATGGAAGATAACAGAGAAAAAATCGACAACGGCAAGTTCGTTGCGTTTGCATATAAAGTGAAAGATGCCGACAGCGGCGAAGTTCTGTTTGAGGCAAAGCCAGAGGCGCCCGACACTATGGTCTACGGCGTCACGGAAGAAGTGATACCCGGGCTCGTGGCCACACTCAAGGGCCTCGCCAAGGGCGACAAATTCTCGGTGACACTCCCTCCGGAGGTGGCTTTCGGGCCTGTGATGGAGGAATATGTGCAGCAGGTGCCCGTAGAGGCCTTCATGCGCGACGGCAAGATGGCCGTGGAAGTGAAGGAGGGCGGCGTGCTCGACATGATGACCAATACCGGAGCCATCATCAGCGGACTGGTGAAGAAAGTGACTCCCGAATTTGTGGAGATGGACTTCAACCATCCCTTCGCCGGGAAGACCGTAGACTTCGACGGGGAAATCATCGACGTGCGCGATGCCACTGAAGATGAGCTTCATCCCAAGCACGGCTGCGGTTGCAACTCAGGCTGCGGTTGCCATTCCGGCGACAAGGAATGCGGTTGCGGCGACGGTTGCGGCGGATGCAAATAATCCCTGAGGCCACAGGCGCTCAGCAAGAGCCGAGGCGGAAGCCTCATCAATCTATAACCCGACATGCCAGATATATCCGACGAAATAATCAAGGTGAAGCAACGCCTCCAGATCATAGGCGACTCACCGGCACTGATAGAGGCGATCAAACGGGCGGTGACAGTCGCTCCGATTGATCTCTCTGTGCTTGTGTCCGGGCCTTCCGGCTCCGGCAAGGAATTCTTCCCCAAGATAATTCACCAGTTCGGAGCCCGCAAGCACAAGAAATATATCGCCGTCAACTGCGGCGCAATCCCCGAGGGCACCATCGACAGCGAACTCTTCGGCCATGAGAAAGGGGCCTTCACGGGCGCCGTGGCCACCCGCAAGGGCTATTTCGAGGAAGCCGACGGGGGCACCATATTCCTCGACGAGGTGGCCGAATTGCCGCTCACCACCCAGGCTCGTCTGCTGCGCGTGCTGGAGACGGGGGAATTTCTGAAGGTGGGAAGCAGCACTGTGCAGACCGCAGACGTGCGCGTTGTGGCCGCCACCAACGTAGACCTGCCCAAGGCCGTGGCGCAGGGCAGATTTCGTGAAGACCTGTACTATCGCCTGTCGACCGTAGTGATCAGCGTGCCGCCACTCTCAGAGCGCGGATCCGACATTCAGCTGCTTGCCCGGAAGTTTGCGGCTGATTTCTCGGAGAAATACATGACGAAGCCCATATCTCTGAGCGAAGATGCCAAGCGCGCGATGCAACTCTATAACTGGCCGGGCAACGTGAGACAGTTGAAAAACGTGATAGATCAGCTCTCGCTCTTCGAGAGCGGAACTGAGATAGACCGACACAAGATACTGGAGTA
The DNA here is from genome assembly GCA_947178245.1 of uncultured Porphyromonadaceae bacterium. Taxonomy (GTDB): domain Bacteria; phylum Bacteroidota; class Bacteroidia; order Bacteroidales; family Muribaculaceae; genus Lepagella. Next base: position 1,497 of record CAMWXO010000011.1, on the reverse strand, counting down.
TCTGCCCCTCGGCAGCGACGGCGGGGCGACTCCCATGCTGGCGCCGCCGCCCGACAATTCATACGAGACGGAACGCAAGATGCTATGGCAGATGCTGTTTGCCCTGAGAGAAGACATCTCCGAACTGCGCCGGCAGGTGCAGGACGCACGGGGAGCCGACGACAAAAGCACAGGCATCAGAGACGTGCGCGCACTCATGGCTTCGTCACCGATCGACGGGCATACTACCGGCGACCCCCTCGGCGACTCGGAACGCAGGGTGATAGAGGAAACCCTCGCAAAGCACGACGGCAATAAGAAACAGGCCGCCGAGGAGCTCCAGATATCGGTGCGGACACTCTATCGCAAAATGCAGGATTTCGGAATATCCTGATCCATATATACCCCCTTCCACAGACAACATGAAGCGTCTACTTTCACATCTCACCATGGCCCTGAGCTGCCTCATCCTGCTTGCAGGATGCACGATAAGCTACAAGTTTAACGGCTCGGCGCTCAACTACGATATCTACAAGACAATCCACGTCTCGGAGTTCCCGATACGGGCAGCACTCGTCTACTCTCCGCTGCAGCAACTTTTTGAAAACAAACTGCTCAACACCATCACCCGGCAGACACGTCTTCAGGAAGTGAGCGGATCGTCAGACCTCGAGATGAGCGGCGAGATCACGGGCTACTCCCTCTCGCCCCAGGCCGTGGGCACTGATGCCTACGCCACCGAAACGCGACTTACGATTACGGTGAAAGTGAAATACACAGACCACAAGAATCCGGCCAACGACGTAGACCAGTCCTTCTCGGCCTACAGGCAATTTGACAGCTCGCTGATGCTGACCGACGTGCAAGACAATCTCTGCGAGGAGATCTGCGACGAACTTGTAGACCTGATCTTCAACGCCACGCTCGGCAACTGGTAGGCCCGCGTTCAACACATACATCTCACTAACCATCACACGCCATGCCACTCCCCTACTACGTAATCCCCGACATAGAGGCCCTCAAGACGGAGACCGACCCTGAGAAACTGCTCGTTCACCGCCGTCGCATCGCCGCTATCATCGGCGATCCGGATGCCCGGCGAGCCCTGCTGGGCGACGCGTCGGAAGATTTCCACGATTTCTACGGCACTTCTGATCTCCCTACACTCTCCACCGACGACACGATCGACTCATTCCTGAAGAAATTCGGCAAAGCAGGCGACACGGCTGAGGAAAAAGCCACCGTCGCGGAGAGCATAGTTGCCGTGGCGCCCGCAGTGGATTATGCATCCATGCTCGAATCTGAACTCGCACCGCTGCCCACGGCCGACGGCCCTCAGGCAGCCGACGGAACCCTCGGAGCCATAGATTCATTCCTTGCCGGACAAGCGGGAAGAATACGCCCCAAAAAAGAAGTGAAAGAGGAAGAAAAGCCCTCTCTCACCGAAGGATTTGCCAAAATTATGATAAAAAATGGCAATTATCGGCGTGCTTTGGAAATTATTACCCAAATAAGTTT
>CAMWXO010000010.1 GCA_947178245.1 uncultured Porphyromonadaceae bacterium | reverse complement strand
ATTGAGGAGTTCTTCGACTTGCGGAAACCGTTCTGGATGAGTTCCGCCAGCTGGTCTACCTCGGTGGATATCTCCGGAATTATCGCGGCCTCGGCTCCGGCTGCTATGGCGCCGTTGAGAGCGAGGAATCCTGCGTTGCGGCCCATCACCTCGATGAAGAAGAGACGCTCGTGGGAAGTGGCGGTGTCGCGTATCTTGTCCACGCATTCCATGATGGTGTTGAGCGCGGTGTCATATCCTATTGTGGAGTCGGTGCCGTAGAGGTCGTTGTCGATAGTTCCGGGGAGCCCTACGATGGGCAGCTGAAACTCATTTGCGAAGATGCGTGCGCCGGTGAGGGAGCCGTCGCCGCCGATTACGCAGAGGCTGTCGATGCCGCGGCGCTTCAGCACGTCGTAGGCGCACTGACGCCCTTCCTGAGTCTCGAATTCCTTGCAGCGCGCGGTCTTCAGGATGGTGCCGCCGCGCTGTATGATGTTTGATACGTTCTGAGTCGAGAACTCCTCGATCTCGTCAGAGATCAGTCCTTTATATCCGCGGTATATGCCGTAGACCTTGAATCCCGAGTAGATGGCCGCGCGCGTCACGGCGCGGATGGCGGCGTTCATGCCCGGAGCGTCACCTCCCGAGGTGAGAATGCCGATGCTTTTGATTTTGCTCATTATCGTAATGTATTGTTATTGGTTTTCATTTTTCCGTTGGAAGATTGGCAAACTGAAGTTCGCCGCAGTGAGTTCTTTTTTTAATGCATAATTCATAATGCACAATGCATAATTAACTAAGGTCTTTAAAGTCTCTAAGGTCATTAAGATCCCTAACGTCTGTGTAAACCTCCATTAGCTTCGCTCAAGCTAAAGCAAGTCTCAATTCTCCATTCTCAATTCTCAATTAAACGAAGAATCAGTGCGCGTCGAGCCAGTTGCCGGCAATTCCGGCCGAAGCCGTGAGGGGCACCGCCCCGCTGAAAGCACCCTGCATCTGAGTCTCCACGATCTCCTGCAGCCGGCCTTCCTCGCCCGGAAAGACATCGAAGTTGAGCTCGTCGTGCACCTGCATGATCATCTTCGACCGCAGGCCCTGCTCGTTGATGCAGTTCCAGATGCGAATCATGGCTATCTTGATTATGTCGGCCGCAGAGCCCTGCACCGGGGCGTTGATGGCGTTTCGCTCTGCATATCCGCGCACCACCGGGCTGCGGCTGTTGATGTCGGGCAGACGGCGCTTGCGCCCGAAGCGGGTGATGGCATAGCCGTGTTCGCGGGCTTCCTCCACACTCTTGCTCATATACTGATGAATGGTGGGGAAGGTGGCGAAATAGTTGTCGATCAGTTCCTTCGCCTCCTGACGCGGTATCTGAAGGCGGGAAGCGAGACCGAATGAAGTGATGCCGTAGAGAATGCCGAAGTTTGCGGTTTTCGCTTTCCGGCGCTCGTCGGCCGAGACCTCTCCGGGCTCCTTATGAAAGATTCTGGCGGCGGTGATGGCGTGTATGTCGTCGCCCTCGCGGAATGCCCTTATCATGGTCTCGTCGCCGGCGAAGTCGGCCACGAGGCGAAGCTCGATCTGGCTGTAGTCTGCCGAGAGGAAGAGATGACCCGGGTCGGCGATGAAAGCCCGCCTTATGTCGCGTCCCATCTCGTCGCGCACCGGTATGTTCTGAAGGTTGGGCGAGGACGACGATAGGCGCCCCGTGGCGGTGACGGTCTGGTTGTAATTGGTGTGGATCTTGCCCGTGTGCGGATTGATCTGCTCCGGAAGCGCCGTGAGATAGGTGCTGAGCAGTTTCTTTATCTGCCGGTATTCCAATATCTTGCCCACGATGGGGCTTTTCATGGCCACTTTCTCGAGAATTTCCTCGGATGTGGAATATTGTCCGGTCTTGGTCTTCTTCGCCTTCGGGTCGAGCTGCATCTTTCCGAAGAGTATCTCGCCCACCTGTGCGGGGCTTCCCACGTTGAATTGCTCGCCGGCGATCTCGTATATCTCGCTGCAGAGCCTGCGCGAGCGCTCCTCCATCCCTTCCGAGGCGGCCGCGAGCGCTCCGGTGTCGATGCGCACCCCCGTGTATTCCATATCGGCCAGCACCGGCACGAGCGGCATTTCGATGCCCGAGAGCACTTCGGTGAGGCCTTCCTTCTCGAGCATGGGGATGAACGCGTCCTTGAGGCGCAGCGCGAGGGCTGCGTAGACGGCGGGAGTGGCCCCGGCTCCCGTATCATAGCCGAGATAGTTTTCCGCGAGCAGCTGAGGGGTGTGGCGCATCTCGGGCTCGAGTATGTAGTGGGCGAGCGTCACGTCGTAGAAGCCCGCGAGCGGGAAGGGGTTGGTGTCTGCGTCGTCGCGGTGTCGCCGCGCTATCACCATGTCGCGTTTGGCGGCGAATGTCACTTTCTCCACATTGCCGTCGGCCATCAGCGCGAGCACTGCGTCGCGTCCTTCGGTAAATGTGGCCGGCACTTCCCACACGCGCCCGTCGGGAAGGGCGACCGCTGTGGATTTCCATACTGCCTCCATGTCGTTCTCGCCGTCTGAGTCGAGGTGGATTCCTACAGAAGTTGCTCCGCGCAGGGCCTCGGTCATGGCCTTCAGGGCCTCCGTGTCGGCCACCGGGCTGCTGCCGGCCCCGAGCGACCCTGCTTCCACGGTCGGAATCTGCTGAGCTGCAGCGGCCTCATCGTCGCTGTCGAAGTCAAACAGGCTCGGGGTGGAGAAAGCGGGTGAGGTCTTGGGTGCCTTTGCTGCCGGAACGCCCTGCGCGCCGGCGTCGCGCCCGCTGTCGAGGCGCCGCTTTATCCGCTCGGCCAGCGACTTGAATTCCAGCTCGCGGAAGATGGCGAAGAGGCGGTCTTCGTCCACCTTTCCCAGGCGCAGGCTTTCGGGTGTGGCGTCGAGAGGCACGTCGCGGCGTATGGTGGCGAGGTTCTTCGACAGGAGTATTGTATCGGTGTTTTCTTCAATTTTCTTTTTCAGGGCACCCTTCAGGCGGTCGGTGCCTGCGATAAGGTTCTCGACGCTTCCGAAGTCGGCTATGAGTTTCTGCGCCGTCTTTTCTCCCACTCCCGGGCAGCCGGGAATATTGTCGATCTTGTCGCCCATCAGGGCGAGGAGGTCGATCACCTGCGACGTGCGCTCGATGCCGTAGCGTTCGCACACCTCCTTCTCGCCCCGCAGTTCGAAATCCTGGCCGCGATAGGCGGGTTTATACTGGATGATGTCGGGCCCCACAAGCTGTCCGAAATCCTTGTCGGGGCTCATCATGAATGTGGTGAATCCCTCTTCCGACGCCCTCGTGGCCATGGTGCCTATCACGTCGTCGGCCTCGAAGCCCGGAGCCTCGAGGATGGGGATGCTGTAGCATTCGATTATCGACTTGATTATGGGTATGGAGCGCTTGATGTCTTCCGGAGTGGCCGGGCGTTCTCCTTTATATGATTCAAGCAGTTCGGAGCGGAATGTGGGCCCCTCCGGATCGAAGCAGACGGCTATATGCGTCGGCTTCTCCTTGCGCAGAATTTCCTCGAGAGTATTGACAAAGCCGAATATGGCGGAGGTGTTGAACCCGTCAGACGTCAGGCGCGGCACCTTTATCAGCGCGTAGTAGGCGCGGAAGATGAGCGCGTATGCATCGAGCAGAAACAGTCTTTGTTCAGCCATTTTGGGGTGGATTTTCGGTTGAAAAACGTGTCGGAACGAAAAAAAATCCGTTCCGACTACAAAATTAACAAAATATCGTGGCCATTCATAATGAAATTGTAAAAATATTTTGTAATTTTGTAAAAATTTAGAGCCCTAATAATTTCACGGGCTCCCTCCGCATTGACCTATGTCGAAGACTACGATTGAGAAAATACGTGAAAGACTGAGTGGGGAACTCGATGCCATGAATGCCCTGATCCGCGACTCGCTGGCCACCTCCGACCCGCTGATGCGCCGGGGCGTGGAGCCATATCTTCGCACCAAAGGGAAGCAGATCCGTCCGCTGCTCGTGTTCCTGAGTGCGAAACTGTTTGGCGACGTCAATGACTCCACCATGCACGCCTCGGCCGCCATCGAGATGCTTCACAACGCCACACTCATTCACGACGACGTGGTAGACGGCAGCGACACCCGTCGCGGCACCCCGACGCTCAACCGCGACTTCGACAACCGCATCGCGGTGCTCGTGGGCGACTTCTTCGTGAGCAACGCCCTGGCCGAAGCCATCAAGACGGCCGACATGAAGGCCGTGAAGTCTGTGGCGCAGCTCGGCAAGGAGCTCTCGCTCGGCGAGATAGATCAGATATCCACCGCGCTCGACCGTGCCGTGGACGAGGAGCGCTATCTCGAAGTGATAAGCAAAAAGACAGCCTCGCTCTTCATGCAGTGTATCAAGATGGGGGCAGAATCGGTCAATGCTTCCGAGAGGGATATAGAGAGGGCTGTGGAGTTCGGGCGTCTGCTCGGCCTCTGTTTCCAGATAAAGGATGATATCTTCGATTATTACGAGGATGCCGGAGTAGGAAAGCCCACCGGCAACGACCTGCGAGAGAACAAGGTGAGCCTTCCGCTCATACATGCCGTATGCTCGGGCCACGATGAGGAGAGCGCACGTATGCGTGCCATGATCGAGAGGGGCGACCTCTCCGACGGAGAGATCAACACGCTCATAGCCTTTGCCAAGGAGCGCGGCGGCATAGAATATGCCTACGCCCGTATGGAGCAGATGCGCGCAGAGGCGGAAAGCCTCCTCGCAGGGCTTCCCCCCAACGAATGGCGCGATTGCTTCGCCGAACTTTTCGACTTCACTATCTCAAGAAATTTCTAAGCCTGCAGGCGCCGCGCTATCGTCTCCGTGAAGGAGTCGAATGAGCGTAGCACGTCGAGCAGCGATGTCACGGCTGCCTCGTTCTGGCGTGCGAAGAGGTTGCCACTCGCATTGGCCGTCTCCAGTTTGCCCTGCAGCGTGGGCGAGACGCCGCTTATGTCTTCGAGAAGCTTCATCTGAATCTGCAGCAGTTCGGTGATGCCGATATTGGTGGAGTTGCTGCTCACCTGAGTGGGCGCGGGCACTCCCGGCAGCGCCCTGTAAGGAATCACACCGTTGAATTTGGCCCATGTCTCGGCTATCTCCTCGGGCCTGATGCCCCGGGGTATTGACTCATCGGGGATAAGCAGCACTCCCTTCGCGCTCGCGCGCATGATGTAGTCATAGAGGGTGATGAGGTGGTTCACGTAGTTCTGCTGATCAAGAAGGTCGGAGATATAGGAATGTATCTCCCCGTCGATGAAGGGGTAGGCCTTCATGACGTAGGGGTGCGTCTGCGCCGGGGCATCGCGCCTCAGGAGGGTGCCGTCGGCCGCATACCATGAGCATACCCACGAAGACTCGCCCGTGATGCTGACGTGCACGTCGCCGCTGGCATCCTTGTCGGCCCGGGTCTTCAGATATTCCGATGCCGGAAGCCGCTTGAGCAGGGCGTTGCGCCTGTCGTGGATGAGTGCGGTCAGGTCAGTGGTGCGCTCCCACACCTCCGTCACGCGGCAGGGAGTGGCCGGGGAGGTGCCGTAGATCCGTTCTATTTCCTCCAGTTCGGCGGGCGTAGTGCAGAAAGAGGCTATCAGGTTGCCGGGCGAAAGATTGTGGACTTCTCCGATCAGGTCTATGTCCCAGCCTCGCGGGTCGTAGCCGTCGGAGTGGAAGAAGAAATTGTCGGGGGTGACGGAAGATATCCTCACCCGCTGCCGCGATTCGGTGTCGGGCAGATGCCCTGCAGTCCTGATCTTGGCCACGGCCAGCCCCGATATGAGATATTCCTCGAGCATGCGGGGCAGCAGTTCTTCCATGCGGTTGGCGAGAAATACCTCGCGGCGCAGGTCGTTGATCCTGCGCAGCCGATCCTTATGCTTCCCGGTGCGGTATTCGTGGGCCGTGGCGAGCGGCACCTTGTAGCGGGCCCGGTATAGGCCCGTGACGTTTCTCACGATTCGGCGCAGAATGTTATTGCGTAGTGGCTTCTGTCCGTAGCGGGCTTTCATCTCCCCGTCGGTGAGCCCCTCCTCGTAGCAGTCGGGCTGGGTGCCGAATACGTATTGCTTGCAGCGTTCCCTCTCGCTGCGGAAATCCCGGAGTTCCTTCCAGGCGCGGTTGGCTTTCTGATAAGGCATCTTCTTTTTTTGCTGCAAAGATACCCTCGGCCGGGCACCTCCGCACCTTATCGGAGTAAAATCTTATCTCCGGCCCGGGGTGGTGAGGCGCGCCGTGATGTAGGCGAATGCCGTGCAGACAGTGACCGGGAGGATATATTCGAAAGCCCCGGTGATCTCGGTGGCGAGGAATATGCCCATCACGGGCGCGAAGATAGTGCCGGCGAAGACTCCTCCCATGGCATAGAGGGCGCAGAGCGATGCCGGAATGTCGATTCCGAAAAGATGCTGCATCAGGAGGGCGAAGAGAGTCCCTGTCACGGCTCCCGCGAAGAGGGTGGGCGCGAATGCGCCGGCCACGCCGCCCCCGCTGTTGGTGCAGACAGTGGCGAGAGCCTTCACCAGAAGGAGCACTCCGAGCAGCCACAGGAAAGATGTGACGTCGGCGCTTCCGGCCCTAAGCAGTCCTGAAGTGAGAATGTCGGAATCACCGTTCACCAGACGTGTCATCACCGGATAGCCCTCGCCGTAGATGGATGGGAAGAGGAAGAGGCTGATGCCCGCTATGAGGCCGCTGCTTATCCACGACACCCATTTGCGCCGGCGGGAATTGAAGAATCGCTGCATCCACCGCGTTATCAGGTTGTAGACCGTGGCATAAAGTCCGCAGAAGACGCCGAGCAGCATCACCCAGTGTATGGCCACCCCTTTTTCGGGATGCAGGTCGAAGGGGAGGTAGAGGTGGGTGCCGGTGAAGGCGTAGCACGTCACCGAGGCGCATACCGACGCCATCACGAGGCCGAGCATCGGCCCGGAAGGGAGATTCATCTTCAGCACCTCGAGGGTGAAGAGCACCCCGGCTATCGGAGATTTGAATATTCCTGCTATGCCGGCCCCGGCTCCTATGCCGATCAGCACACGCATCAGATCCGGCTCGAGGCCGAGAAATTTTCCGAGCCTGCTCCCGATGGCGGCTCCGGCGTAGGCGATGGGCCCCTCGGCTCCGGCCGATCCGCCGAATCCGAGAGTGATGCCGCATGCCACTATGGGGTCATACATCATCCGCCCGGGTATGCTGTAGTCTTTCGAGTTGAGATAGCCTATGATCTTGTCGGTGGCGTGCACCATGTCGGCGCGCGCCACGACGCGCTGATAGACCACTGCTAAGAGGATGCCGGCAAGTGGAAGTATGAGCAGCCAGCAGTCGCCGCCATGCCATTCCACGGGAATGTGATGCAGACCCTCGCGGAGCCATCTTGCCACGAGATGGATCACCCTCTTCAGAAGATAGGCTCCGAAGCCGGCGAATATGCCTATGACGCATGAGCATACCACTATGAACTGAGTGTTGCGCTCCAGTGTCCGGCTCCATGCCTGAATCTTGAGATAGGCGGAATCAAGGATACCCATGGCTTCAGAACATTCCGGCTATCGAGAGGGGAAGATAGAGAGTATTGAAGATGACACCGAGCACGAATGTGATGATAATCCATATCTCGGCGTTGCGTGAGGCGCGCCGCGCACCCTCGTAGTCGCCGGCATAATAGCGCGAGCTTACCTTGCTCGAGTTCACCACGGCCACGATTCCCGGAATGAAGCAGCAGAGCACCATCGTCACCACCGCCCATGCCAGATAAGTGGGTGGCATCGGCTCCTGCGACGCGGCGTCAGGAGCGGAAGCCGGAGCAGGGGAGGGGCTGCCGGGCGTGAATGGCGCGAAAGGTGCCTGAGGGCCGGCCTCGGGTTTAGGCATCTCGGGAGGAGTGGTTTCTACGGGCGGAATGTCGTTAGGCACGCCGAGGGTCTCGGCCCAGTCGTCGTCTACGCTCTTCGGCATCGCCGGGGGCTCGGCGGTGGCGTTTATGATCTTCATCACGGCCTCCGGGAAGATGTCATATTCCACTTCATGCACTTTCGCCTCAAGAGTCTCGGGAGTGTCTTCGGGCAGCACGGTGACGCAGCGCTGCACCACTATGGGCCCGGCGTCGATCTCATTGGTGACGATATGCACCGTGGCTCCGCTCTTGACCTCGCCCGCCTCTATCACGGCCTTATGCACGTTAGCTCCGTGCATTCCCCGGCCGCCGTAGGCCGGCAGCAGAGAGGGATGGATGTTGAGGATTTTCCCCTCGTAGGCCTTTACGATACTCTCGTCGATGAAGCAGAGGAAGCCCGCCAGGGCTATTATCTCGATATCGTGCGCGCGCAGGATGTCGATCACCTTCTGAGGCTCGTTTTTCCATACCGACCGCGCCACATATTGCGCGGGCACTCCCAGAGCCTGCATCTTTTCCATCACCGGCGCGTTTTCCTTGTCGGTGAGGCAGAGGGCTACCCTGATGCGGCTGCCGGAATTGAAGGTTTTCACGAGATTTACGGCATTCGAGCCGTTGCCGGAGGCGAAGACTGCTATATTGACCATGATATTATTGGGTAAGATTCAAACTGCTGATTATTACTTCATGACGTCTCACGCTTCATGCCGTGGAGAGTGCATGCAGGCGGGCATAATGCCCGTTTGCGGCCAGAAGCTCGGCGTGAGTGCCCGACTCCACTATCTCGCCCTCTTTCATGACGCAGATTCGGTCGGCGTTCACTATCGTGCTCAGGCGGTGGGCGATGACGATGGTGGTGCGGTCGCTCATGAGCCTGTCGAGCGCTTCCTGCACGAGCCTTTCGCTCTCGTTGTCGAGCGCCGAGGTGGCTTCGTCGAGTATGAGGATGTCGGGATTCTTCAGTATGGAGCGGGCGATGCTGATGCGCTGGCGCTCGCCTCCCGAGAGGCGGCATCCGCGGTCGCCGAGCATGGTGTCGTATCCGTCGGGAGTGGCCATGATGAAATCGTGGGCGTTGGCTATTTTGGCCGCGCGCTCTATTTCTTCCTGCGAGGCCCCTTCGCAGCCGAAGGCTATGTTGTTGCGGAAGGTGTCGTTGAAGAGTATCGCTTCCTGGTTCACATTTCCCATGAGCCCGCGCAGGTCGGCCACTTTCACTTCCCTCACGTCGCGGCCATTGACCAGGACGCGCCCCCCGGCCACGTCGTAGAAGCGCGGTATGAGGTCTACGAGTGTCGATTTCCCGGAGCCTGACTGCCCCACTATCGCTACGGTCTGCCCCGGCTCCACACGCAGGTCGATGCCTTTCAGCACGGTGCGGTCGTCGCCGTCATACCTGAACGTGACTCCTTCAAATTCGATGGCGGGCACGTTCTCGACTTGTCCGTGAGGAAGCGTTTCCGGCTTTTCAGGGTCTTTGATGGGATTCTCGGCGTCGAGTATCTTGTCGATGCGGGCAAGGGCCGCCATGCCTTTCGACACGGTGTAGCCGGTCTTCGACAGGTCTTTGGCCGGATTGATGATGCTGTAGAAGATGGTCATGTAGAAGATGAACGAGGCCGCATCGATCGAAGATGACCCTGAGAGTATCAGCGTGCCTCCGAACCACAGCACCACTATCACTGCGATAGTGCCCAGAAATTCGCTCATGGGGTGAGCCAGCGCCTGACGGCGCAGCATGGCGTTGGCCGACTTCACGTAGCTTTCCGTCTCAGAGCGGAAGCGGGTGTCCATCTGGCGCTCGGCGTTGAAGGCCTTGATTATCCTGAGGCCACCGAGGCTTTCTTCGATAGTGGCGAGTATCTGGCCTCCTATCTCCATAGTGCGCAGGCTCTGAGCCTTCAGCTTCTTGCCCACGGTGCCCATCACCCAGCCCATCACGGGCAGCAGGATGAAGACGAATATGGTCAGCTTCCAGCTCACCGCGATCATGGTGGCGAGATAGATGATGATAAGTATGGGATAGCGGAACAGGGCATGGAGCGAAGACATCACCGAGGCCTCCACCTCGGTCACGTCGCCGCTCATGCGGGCCATTATGTCGCCCTTGCGCTCGCCGCTGAAATAGCCGATGGGGAGCGTCAGTATCTTGGCATACATGGTGTTGCGGATGTCACGCACCACTCCGTTGCGCATCGGGATGGTGAAATACTCGCTCAGATATCCGGTCATCACCTTCGCCAGGGTCATCAGGATGAAGATGGCCCCGAGATATGCCAGCGCGCGCGATTCCCCCTGTGTGGTGATGATCTGCCCGGTGAACCAGTAGAAATTGTTGGTCACCGTGTCGATCACGTCGGGCGACGTCCAGGGGCGGAATTCATAGTGGCCGCGCTGCAGCCCGAAGATCACCTGCAGGATAGGAATGATGAAGGCGAAAGAGAACACGGTCATCACGCCGTTGAGCAGATTGAAAAATATGCTCAGGGCGAGAGTCCCCGTGTAGGGACGGGCGAAGCGGCGCAAAAACCGAAGGAAGTCTTTCATATCCTTATCCGCTTATTTCCTTGCAGGAATTTTCAGCTCTTTGCCGGCCACGATGTTGTCGTTCTTCATGCCGTTGGCTTTCTTGATGGCATCTACGGTGGTGCCGTATTTCTTGGCTATCCTGTTGAGGGTCTCACCCTGCTTGATGGTGTGGGTGGTGGCCTTCTGCTTCTTCTTGGCGGGTGCGGTCTCTTTCTTCTTGGCGGTGGCGGCGGGAGCCGTCTGCGTCTTTTTGGCCGGAGCCGTCTCTGCTTTCTTGGCCGGGGCTGCCGCCTGCGGTTCCGGCTCGGCCGCCGTCTGGGCAGCGGCGGCAGCGGCAAGCTTCGGGTCTGCATTGGGTATGGTCAGCACCTGACCTGTCCTCACCGCGTTGCGCCGCAGATTGTTGGCGCTTCTTATCTCTGACGGCTGCACACCATATTTCTCCGCGATTGAGGCGAGGGTCTCTCCTTCGGCCACCTTATGCGTGACCGTTGCGGGGCCTGCCGAGGCTGCCGGCTGAGCGGAGGGTGCCGGCTGCTGTGTGGCTGCCGGCTGTGTGGCATTGCTGGCATCCTTTTCCGAAGCGGCATCTTTCGCCACTGCAAGTTCCACACTCGTGCGGCGGGCGTATTTGTCGGCCTGATAAGAGAGAATCTGGTCTTTGCTCATGATGAATGCGGCCACCTGCTTGGAGGGGAGGCAGAGCATGTAGGCGCGTTCCGGCGAGCCTGGTATGATGTTCTCCCTATACTGGGGATTGAGTATCTTGAGCTCGTCGGCGGGAATGCCGAGCACTGTGCAGATCTGGTCGAAGTGTATGCGGTCGGTGACTCCTACGGTGTCGGTGATGAGCGGCTTGGTCTGCAGCACGGGGTGGATGTGGTGCTGGGGATAATATGTCATCACATAGTTTGCCGCGATAAACATTGGCACGTATCCGCGTGTCTCCTGCGAGAGATAGGGATAGATGCTCCAGAAATCGGCCTTCGAGGGCTCTATCCCTGAGCGTCGTATGGCTTTGTTCACTGCGTTGGGGCCTGAATTGTAGGCCGCGATGGCGAGGCTCCAGTCGCCGTAAGTGTCGTAGAGCTCCCTGAGGAGCTCGGCCGCCGCTTTCGAGGATGCGTAGGGGTCGCGGCGCTCGTCCACGAGGCTGTTGCATTCGAGCCCGAGGCCCTTGCCCGTGGCGAGTGTAAGCTGCCAGAGTCCGGTGGCGCCGGTCTTGCTCACTGCGTTGGGGTCGAGCGCCGATTCTATCACGGGGAGATATTTCAGTTCCTGAGGAAGACCCTGCTCCTCGAGCGCCTGCTCGAAGATAGGCATATAATAGTGGCTGAGCCCGAGCATGGCGGCGAGTTGCGCGCGGCCGTTCTTTGTGTATCGGTCGATATATTGCCTCACCACCGGATTGAAGGGCATCTCCACCACGGTCGGCATCGCTGCGAGGCGGCGCTTGATTTCCTCGTCGGAAGTGACCGGGTCTTTCTTGCCCGATGCGTTGTCGTCGGTGGCGGTGTAGTTGCGCATATACCATCCTTCGAGCAGTTTCTGAGTGTCTTGCTCGAAGGCCTCCGGAAAGACGATGGCGTCGTCGGTGATTGATGTCTTTATGTCGTTTACGTTGGGATTCGCTCCCGCAGCGCCGGCGGCGCCGACAGCGAGAAGTGCGAGCGATATGAGTAGTCTGTTATGCATATATTGTTGTCAGGTTGGATGTTTTCAGAAGGTGAAGGCCCAGTTCAGGCCGAGTGAATAGCGTCTTGTCAGGGGCTCCGTGTAGAAAGCCGGCGCCACGTCCATCGAGAGGTCGGGACTTATGTCGAAGTGGGCGAGCTGGGCGTCGACGTATGAGTCGAGTATAGCCAGCAGATACACGCCCACCATGCAGATGATGCAGAGGTCGCGGTTGCGCCTGAAATAGTTCTTCTTGTTCTGAAGCACTGATTTCAGCCACTCTTTGTTGAGCGATTCCTCGTCGGTGTTCGGGGGGAAGAAATTCATGTATGATTTCTTGTCAGGGTCGCCGCTCATGAGATCCATGTAGCCGTTGGAGTAGTCCTGATATTGCGTGTTGTTCCAGCTTGTGCCGTAGCCCAGTCCCATGAAGCCCGCTATGATGATGGGGAGTTTCCAGTATCGGCGGTTGTAGATCTGGCCTAAACCCGGAAAGAGCGCCGACATCCATATTGCCCTTGTAGGGTCGGGATTGAATATCTTTTTTCCGTTTAGGCCGTATGGATAGTCGTCGGCCACCACCACGGTGTGGGTCGTGGTGTCTTCCACGGCTTCGAATGGCGTCCTCACGAGCAGCTCGGCGTCTACCACCGTGTCGTTTGGCAGCGGCAGGGCATCCGGGTCATCTTGCGCGGCATGGGCGGCTGAGGCCCCGAATAGGGCTGCCGCCATAGCCGTCAGCAATATGAGTATGCGGCCGGCGGATATTCTCATGATTTGATTTTTTCAAATGCACTGACGAGTTGCATCAGTTGCTCGTCGTTGTCAAATTTCAGTGTCACGCTTCCCTTCCCGGCGGCATTGCGTGAGAATTTCACCTTAGTGGGGAAATACTTCTGCAGGTCGCGCACGAAGAAGTCGTAGTCGTGCGATGTCGCTGAGGCCTTCTTCGGGGCTGCCGGCGGCAGTTCGTCGCCATATTCTGCCGCTTCCCGGGCAAGTTTCTCCACCATCCGCACGCTGAGGCCGTCTTTGAGTATCTGCTTGAAGATCTTGAGCTGGAGTTTGGCGTCGCCCACCGAGAGGAGGGCGCGGGCATGTCCCATGTCGAGCTTGTGGTCGCGCAGGGCGAGCTGGATCTCGGCCGGAAGTTTCAGAAGGCGCAGGTGGTTGGTGATGAGCGTGCGCGATTTTCCCACTCTCTCGCTGAGGCGTTCCTGCGTCAGGTCGTAGGTGTCGAGCAGTTTCCTGAATGCGAGCGCCACTTCTATTGCGTTGAGGTCTTCGCGCTGGATGTTTTCGATGAGTGCCATCTCAGTCACCTCGGTGTCGGTGACGGTGCGCACGTAGGCGGGCACCGATGTCAGGCCGGCTCTTTTCGCGGCTCTCCAGCGGCGTTCGCCGGCTATTATCTGATAGCCGCCGTCGGGCGAGAGGCGCAGCGAAAGCGGCTGTATGATGCCGATCTCGCGTATGGATGAGGCGAGCTCGTCGAGGCTTTCGTCGGGAAAACTGCGCCGGGGCTGCTCGGGGTTGGGGGTGATTGAGTCTATGTCGATTTCGGATATGGCGCTTCCGCCGTCGGTTCTCACTTCAGAGATGCCGATGAGCGAGTCGAGGCCGCGTCCGAGTGCGTTGCGTCTGATAGCCATTTCTGTGGGTGATGGTTATTGGTTTTTCTTGCGGTTGCGTGCCAGGAGTTCCTTGGCGAGCTGGATATAGGCGATGGATCCGCGAGAGTCCGGATCGTAGAGTATCACGGGCAGCCCGTGGCTGGGCGACTCGGAGAGCTTGATATTGCGCGGAATCACGGTGGAGAACACCATGTCGCCGAAGTGCCCTTTCAGCTCCTCGAAGATCTGATTGGCCAGACGCAGGCGGGCGTCATACATTGTCAGCAGGAAGCCCTCGATCTCGAGCGACGGCTTCAGGCGGCTTTTGATGATGCGTATGGTGTTGAGCAGTTGCGAGATGCCTTCGAGTGCGAAGTATTCCGACTGCACGGGGATTATCACCGAGTCGGCGGCTGTGAGCGCGTTCACGGTGATGATGCCGAGCGAGGGGGAGCAGTCAATGAGGATATAGTCGTATTGCTCTTTCAGCGGGGAGAGTACGCGCAGGAGGGCTTTCTCGCGTTCGCGGCGGTTCATCAGCTCCACTTCCGCCCCCACGAGGTCGATGCGGGAGCAAATCACGTCAAGGCCCTCGATGTCTGATTTCACGATGCTGTCGGCCACGGGGTAGTCATCGACGATGCATTCATATATTGAGGCGGGGGCGGCGTTGCCGTCGAGCCCCAGCCCGGAGGTAGCGTTGGCCTGAGGGTCGGCGTCTACGAGGAGTACGCTCTTCCCCTCCGTGGCGAGGCATGCCCCGAGATTGAAGGCGGTGGTGGTCTTTCCCACTCCTCCTTTCTGATTTGCTATTGCTATTATCTTGCCCATAGGAATGATGTGTTGGGATGCCCCCGGAGGCAATAGCTCCGGGTTGAAACTGCAAAATAAACAAAAATTACCGATATTTCCAATTTTCAGACATGTTTTCACATCCATTAACACAAAAAAATAAGGCCGCGCCTGTTGTGGCGCAGCCGGTTGAGGGTCAGAGCGGGCAAAGAGGGCGCGTGCCGGGGCGCAGCGTGCGTGTGGCTGCCGCCTCTCCGAGTTGTGAAAGGGCGGTGTCGGCACGTTCGCGCCACACCCGGGCGCACTCAGGAATGATATCGGCGCAGCGGTCGGCCATCACCCGCGCTACTGCATACTCGTGTATCTTCTCCCTGATGTAGACGATGAGGTCGGGGTGGAGATGATGCGTGAGCCGGAATGAGAAGCAGGGGCTTTCCTCGAGGATGTCCGAGCTACGCGCGCTGCGGTCAGGAAGCAGTATTCCCCGGAGCGCGAGCCTTGTCTCAGCCATCGCCGTGCCGAGCACCCTCCTCACTCTGTCGAGGCCTCCCTGTTCCTCGCAGATGTCGGCCATCTGGTGGCGCCGGTGGCGGTCGAGCTCGGGGTGAAGTTCCTGCTCGAGCCATGCGGCCGAGCGAACGTCGGCGAGCACTTCACGGCTCAGAATCTTAATCCTGTGCTGCATTGAGATGCTTTCTTGAGGGCCTTACACGCTTGCACAGCGACTCGCGGAGCATCTCGAGGCTCTGCCCGGCGAGGCGGCTGTAGTCGTCGGTATCGGGCTTGTTGGTGATCATGAACCATTCGGAAGTAGCGTATGCCACTACGTACTGATGGATAGAGGCCGCGATCGACCCTGTGGCCGACGGGTTGAAGTTGTCGGGCATCGTGAGCAGGAGTTGAACGGGCTCGTCGCTGAGCTGCAGCGTATTGTTGGCGCTGAGTTCGTCGAGCGTAAGAGCCTCCGAGAGCTCGGTGCTGACCCGCGCCAGGGCGTTGCTGATGCTGCGCATGATCTGATTGAGGTTTTCATCGTCGTTGTTGGCCTGCATCAGGGCCACCTGGCGGTAGTTCTTGCCGTCGCCGCGGCTTCGCCCGGTGAGGTAGGTCTTGTTCTGGATGTCGTAGACGAGTTCCTTGATCTCGAGTTTGATTTTAACTTGCATGGTGTGTGGGGTTTAGGTGGTTTAAGAAGTTTAAGAAGTTTAGGATGTTTAGGGAGTTTAAGTAGTTTAAGAGGTTTAAGAGGTTTAAGAGGTTTAGGGAGTTTAAGTAGTTTAAGAGGTTTAGGAGTTTAGGAGGTTTAGGAGGTTTGGGGAGGTTGAGTCATTCATGTCTTATCGGGGCGGGGTGATGATAGAGTATCGCTGCCGCTTTCGCTGCGGCTTCCTCGCTGCGCGCGAAGGCCGACGGGGCACGCCCGGGACACACTATCTCCTGCCACTCGCCCAGCAGATAGGCCTCCACCATCTGCTCGAGCGCCCTGCCGAGCTGCTCATCGTTGGGGTTGGCTCCGCGCGTGAGACGCAGCGTAAGGGCCTCGTCGGTGTTGGAGACTCCTTCAAGAAAGGGACGGCACAGGTCGATGGCGCGCATGGCCGCATCGTCGAAAAAAGTGTGGAGGAGCGAATGATCGGCCTCGTCGGGCACTATCCGCTCATAGTCCGGGCTCTCTTCCCGGCCGCGGGTGCCGACCCATGCCATGCGGCGCGATGCCGTGGCGAAGACTCTGTCGCGTCTGATGATGATTGATGTCTGCATGAGTGTGTTGATTTTATAAGAATTATGTGAATTATTAATTTTTTTTTGTAACTTTGCAGTCTCGATTCCGCAATGATGCCGGATCTTAATATCCGATTTGAAAATGAATAAGAAGCAGAAGACCATCATATACGTAGCCATTGGCGTGGTAGCCGCTATGGCGGCGCTTGTCATAGCCCTGATTATCAGCAACAACAATCGCACCGTGAGCCTCAACGAGGCCGAAGCGCGCGCCGATTCCCTCGCCCTTGCCAACGACCGGCTGGTGCTGACCAATGAGTTTAATGAGCTCAACGCCAACTTCTCGATGTATGAAGACAAGCAGATGTATCTCTCCAACGATTCGCTCGTGCAGCAATACAATCAGGCCAGGATGAAGGTGGAGGGGCTGCTTCAGGAGCTGAATCAGGAGAAGAAGAGCAATGCTGCCAACCGCGCCCGCATCAAGGCCCTCGAGAGTGAGATCGCCACCCTGAAGGGTATCCTGAAGCATTATCTTGAGGAGATAGAGCGCCTCTCGAAGGAAAATGAAGGGCTACGCACCGAGATTCAGCAGGTGAAGAGCCGCAACGAGCAGCTTACATCGGCCGTGACCGTGGCCACCAAGAGCAATGAGGAGCTGACTCAGACCGTGAAACTTGCCAAGAAGCTCAACCTCACCGGCCTGCGCCTCACGGCTCTCAACAAGAAAGGCAAGACCGAGAAAAAGGTAGGTAAGGCCAAGCAGCTCGAGGTCAATTTCTCGATAAGCCCCAACTCCACGGCTTCTGCCGGAATGAAAGATTTCTATGTGCGCATCGTCACTCCCGAGGGAAGCCTCCTCGGCGGCGGCCTGTCGTTCCCGATGGACGGGGCAAATGTGCCTGCTACGGCCAAGAGGAGTGTGGAATATGCCAACGAGGAAATCTCGGTCACTATCTACTGGGACGTGAACACTACCCTCACTTCGGGCGACTACACCGTGGAGGTCTTCTGCGACGGTTATCGGCTCGCCTCGCGCCATTTCCAGCTCTGATCCCCCCTCAGAAGAGCGAGAGCTGTGTGGCACGCCTCATGAGAGCCGCGGCCGGCGCCGCGTTTCCGCCGTATTCTTCGCTGACACGCGGATATGCCATCTCGTTGAGACAGATATGGAGCCCGATGGCGCGCGTCATGAGAAGGTCGTCGTGTTTGCCCGACACTGCCGCATAGCTTCCGTTGGGCCGCCGCTGATAGGTCAGGTACTCGTCGATGCAGGCTTCGTCGCGCTCCGTGTAGAGGCCTTCGCGCACCACCCTCACCAGATTTGAGATGATCATCGGCTTCGTGCTGATGTTGGTGTGAAAGCCGTATTTGCGCGGCCTTCCCTCCATTATGTCTTCCGGACTTTGGCGGCGCGCGTAGAGATTACCGTAGGCATTGCGGATCTGATTGAGGATGAAGAGCGACTGGTCGCCGTCTACATATCGCTCAGGGTCGCGCGTCTCGATAGTGTTCGACTCTATGACGAGCAGGGCATCGCCATACCACCGGGCGATTCTTGCCGCGAGCCATGCCAGCTGATCCATGTCGCAGTGTCCGCGCCATTGCGCCGCTATCGCCGGCTTTCCTCCGGTGGCCATCCCGAGCCGGTCGAACACCGCTATCACGCTCCAGTCCGCTTTCATGCTCCTGCCGCCCACGTCCACCACCACGAGGTAGCGGTCGCTGATGCGTCTTGCCCTTCCGGCCCCGTCGGTGTCGGGCTCCTCCCACACTTTGAGGCGTCCGCGGGGGTCGGCATGAAAGCATATCCCGCAGAGGGCTTCGGCGCCGCTTTCGGCGCGTCCGAGAAGTTCGCCCGTCTTCCATGGCGGGCGGCAGTCCTTACGCAGCTCCATAGCTTTCTCCCGGTTGAAGACGTTGGCGCCGCTGCTAACGAAGGCCTCGAGGTCGCTGCTCGGATATTCCGCCATGAGATGATCGTGGTTGTTGTAGCCGGCGCGCAGTTTCTCATACCATGCGATTGCCTCCAGGGTGGCCCCGGCGAGCCAAAGGTTCCAGAGGTATTCTCCCGAGGCTTTGTGGTCATCGTCGGTGAAATTCTCGTGTCGCCCTTCCACGAGCCTTCGGGCGAAGGCTTTACGGTCGGCTATCGGGATGCTGTAGCGCTCTATCTCGAACCAGGGGATGAAGAGAGGCCTGTAGAGCGAGGAGCCACGCTTCGCAGCCTCGTATTCCCTGTGAAAGAATGTCCCCGTGCCGTTGGCCGTGGATTCCATCACTATCATGGTCTCCGGTTCGAGAAGCACGCCCGACGTGGCGGCTCGTATGATGTCTTCCGGTGTCTTGCCGTCGGTCTGCTTCCACAGCCCCACCTCCGTGAGATGCACCAGCGCATAGTCTCCTCCGCGGCTTGAGTCGGGGCGCTCGGCGCTCCCGGCCTTTATCTTGAAGCAGCGGCGCGGTATGCGTATGGCGGCGTTGCTGATGCCGTTGCTCACATAGCGCTTCTCCTTCTCCGGAACTTCCTCTCCTTCATCGGCGAGCATATAGCCGGGATAAGTGTCGAGTGCCGTCTTGGCTATGTCGAGCACTTCATCGGTGCCGGCATGCTGCTGGGCCACTATGAGCGAGTTGAGCCCCTTGCGTCGCATCAGCTGAATCCAGAGCATATAGATCTGAGTGGCGGTGGAGCCTCCCCACTGGCGGGCCTTCACCAGAATCAGACGTATCGGCTCCCCGGCTTCGCGCATCTTCTCGAACTCGCTTATGAGGTGGCGCTGAGGATTGTTGAGCACGAACGGGCAGCCGTCGATGCCCCCTTTCGGCTTTATCCTCACGAACTTGTAGGTCCAGAAAGGGAAATCGTGCTCACACCGCAGCCTGCACCATTGGCGCCGGGCGTTTTCTTCCGTTCCGGGGAAGACCTCTGTCAGCCTTCTTCCGCGCTGCAGGGCCTCCACCTGTGGGAGCCGGCGCATCGCCTCAGGCAGGCGTATGGGCCCGGGGTGGATTTCCGGGCAGAAGAAGCTGAACCGCCTGCCCGGGCTCAGATTGCCGGTCACCGGATCGTAGGGCGCCGTCTTTGCCGCAATGCGTCGCCTGTATTCTTCAAGCACCCTGTTGATTATATCGTTTTCCATTTTCATCGTGTTAAGGTCGCTAAGGTCTCTAAGGTCATTAAAGTCTCTAAGGTCTCTAAAACGTCATTCCAAATTCCAAATTCTACATTCTCAATTCTCAATTCTCAATTAACTTCCAGGCATAATTGCGTTGTGATTCTTTCCGACATTATCAGCAGGCGGTGCCATGTTCTTGCAGGCGACATCACTACGGTTCCGGCCGCAGGATTCCATGCGCGAAGCGGAGTGTAGCGGCGGCCGTCGTCCGATCCGAATATCACGGCGATATTCCTGCACTCGGGTAGCCCGTGGATTTTCAGTCGCATTATCGCCCTGCGCGTGGAGTTGCGTCTGATGGAGGTGGCTGCCATTGTCATCGGGCGTGTCAGAAGCACACCGGGCAGTGAGAGCGCCGCGCTGTATTCCCGCAGTTGCGCGCTGTCGATACCTTCGGGCAGAGGTATGGCTGACGGATCGGTGCCCTGCTGGTGGCGCAGCGACAGCGGCAGGCAGCCTCCGGCCACCTCGCGCCAGTCGGCTATCCAGTCGAAAGGGTCTATATCCGAATCCTTCTGCCTGAGTGCTTCCTTAGCAAACGGCAGCATGCTTCCGGTGGCTGCGGTGTAGACGCTGTAGTCTGCCGAGGCTGCGGCTTTCGATGAATATTTATAGCCGGTGCGCGGATTTCCCTGCAGCAGATAATATTTATCGGGTGCTGCCACCGATGCCTTCAGGGCGCTCTCGGTGAGGAACGAGAAGCGTATTCCCATGGCGTTGCCGCCTGTGGCGCTCCTGACGCTACCCAAGGAGCCCCGTGTCTCTTTCGGGTCGGGCAGATAGAGGGGGTAACTGGCGTAGATTTCAGCCGGTGGCGTGCCAGGCTCCTGCTGCGGCAGCAGAAGGCTCATCCGCGCCGGCTTTACAGGTATGCGCAATGCCAGCGTGAGGGTGTCGGCCGATGCGGAGAAAGCCGTGATCTCCGGATGCGGAGGATACTCCGAGGGGAGCATCACCGCCTGCGGAGTCGGAAAAGTCATCTTGCCATCGGCCACGCTGCCGTAGACCCTGAAAGGAAGAATGAAGAGTCCGCTGCGCCTCAGGTCAGTCGATGTCCTGAAGAATTCCTCAGCCGCTCTCTCCACTATGGCTTGGGTAAGGCGTTCGGCCGTCTCGCAGTCCACGCGCGATATTTCCCCACCTAACAGGAGCGAGGCCTTCTCGGAGTCGCCGCTCTTCAGTGGCACCCTTATGTTGAAGGTGGGAAACTGTCTTTCTTCCGTCAGCGCGAAGCGCGCATTTCGGGCTGCGTCTGCGGCTGCGCTTCCTGCAGATGCGGCACCGCCCTCAGCATCTTCGCCGCCGTCGGCTGCGGAGAAATCCGCAATAAACTCTATCTCTCCGTCGCGGCAGGTGAAGTCGTTCGCTTCCGGATCTTTAGGAATCAGAGGTATCAGCATGGTTTATCAGCGTGAATAGATTATGGCCCGTGCCGTGCGCGGGGTGAGAAAGAATTCCGGAGCTCCCTCGAAGACGGCTTCGGTGACGCATTTGATTTTCGGCATCCCCGGGTTGCGTTCCCTTATCTCGCGGTAGCGCTTGAAGAGGGCCGCATACATGCGCCGGCGCTGAGGTATCATGCCGCTGAGCGCGTCGGGGTCGGCCTCCATGCGCGACATCACGTCGCGCGCCCTGTAGGGGTCTACCCAGAAGCGCGATGCCGGAGTTGCCACGAGCCTCTGCATGTTGCTCAGATCCGTATTGTAGTTTTTACTGCTGAAAAATGCAGCCCTCAGTTCCGCGTTGCGTTCCTGCGCGAAGTCGCTTGTTGATCCTTTTCTTTTCATTATGCAATGCTTTATAATTTTATTCTTAATCCTAAGCAATGCAAAATTACAATAAGCAATCGCGCAATAAAGAAAGAATACTGTTAAAAAATGTAAATACGCTGCCATATCTTTGCAGCGGCAAAGTGTATGAAACATTAATTGGAATTGAGCAGCATATATCGGCATGCTATGACGCCGCGGGCCTATGTAGGGCAGCACCCCGGAGCAGCCGCCGTTTTCAATGCTTTTTGTTACAGGGCGCGAACTTCAGTACGCAAATATTATAACTGACAACTATTTTGCATATTGAAATTTTTTATTAATTTTGCATTCGCAGACTGCTATGCTATTACTTCTATATCAGGATAAACTATTACTTCTATATCAGGATTAAGCGGAGTGGGATGTAGTGATTGTATATAAGGCGCTTATCAACACTGCTTTTACTGTGGTGACAGATACGGATTCCCGCGCTTTTCCATTTTCCAACCAAACGCCAACGAGAGGATGACCGAGGCAAAATAAGATTTGCATGAATACTTATCAAAAGATTTACACAATGCATCCGGTCTTCAGACTGGTCTTCGCCATTGCATTGATCATGTCGGGCACGCTGTCCGTTAAAGCTGAATGGTTTTTGTACGCCTACGGAGACACAGTCTTAGCTTATGAAACATCGTCGGATAATACCTGCTATGTTTCTAAAAATGTTGATATCTCAGGAGATCTAATCATTCCGGAAACCGCCGTTTATAATGGTAAAGCATATTCCGTCACCTCAATCGGAGTTGCTGCTTTTGATCAATGCCGCGACATGACTTCAGTAACGATTCCCAATTCTGTCACCTCAATCGAAATTGGTGCTTTTGGAAGCTGTAGCGGCCTGACTTCTGTGACGATCCCAAATTCCGTCACTTTAATAGACTATGGTGCTTTCTTCGGATGCTACGGATTGACTTCCTTGATGCTCCCAAATTCTCTCACATCAATCGGAGATGATGCTTTCTGGGGCTGCAGCGGCCTGACTTCCGTGACGATCCCAAATTCCGTCATCTCAATCGGTAGTCATGCTTTCCACGAATGCCGCGGCCTGACTTCTGTGACGATTCCCAATTCCGTAACATTTATCGGAGGGGGTGCTTTTTGGGAATGCGAAGGCTTGACTTCTGTGACGCTTCCCAATTCCGTCACCTTAATCGGACAGTCTGCTTTCTCCGGATGCAGCGGCCTGACTTCTGTGACAATTCCAAATTCGGTGACTGAAATTAAATCTAGTGCTTTTGCCGATTGTTCAAACCTATCTTCCGTATATTATAATTGTGAGAATCCTATTAAATGTAATTATGGGAAAATATTTGACGGCTCATTGGAAAATGCGACTCTCTATGTGCCTGAAGTGGCGGTAGAGAAATGCAAGGTAATCTATCCTTGGAAGGATTTCAAGAATATACAGGCGTATGACTTTTCCGGGGTGGAGGCTGTCGGCGGAGACGAGGCGAAGAGCGTGACAGCCCGCTACGACATGTCTGGCTCCCACGTGGATGGGGATTATAAAGGAATCGTGATAGAGCATTATTCCGACGGCTCAACAAAGAAGACAATTCAGAAATGATAATAAACG
>CAMWXO010000009.1 GCA_947178245.1 uncultured Porphyromonadaceae bacterium | reverse complement strand
AAGGCTATTCGCCGGCAGCGTCAGATGTGAATAACAGACAGATTGAGAGATTAGGGACGCTACTCCGGGGGGAGTGAGCGAGACGGGGGAGCTGCCGAGGTCGGGAACGTTGTAAGATTTCAGGTTAAGGTCGTAGAAAGAGGGATATTCCTGAGGAAGCACGAAAGGCTTTGAAACCGTGCCGTCGGCAGCGACATGAGCGAAATATGGCTTGCCATAGAGGCCGTCGTCGCGTTTGCTTGCGAATACAAACCATCTCCCGCTCGAAGACCAGCCGTGGTAAGTGTCGCTCATCGGGCTGTTTACGTTCAGAAGCGAATCTACCCGCCCCGTGGTGAGATCGATCATGCGCAGGTCGGCCTCGCGGTGCCAGATCGGGAATGTACCGAAATCCGACACCGTATAGAGCAGCCGTCGGCCGTCGGGCGACACTCGCGGATGGCTCACGCTTCCGTTATTGCGGTTTCCTTTCACCACTGTATCAGTCTTTTCGCCAAATGCCCCTGAAGCGGGGTCGAAATCTATACGGCACAGGCTGTAGTGCAGACTGTCGAGGCTCGACGGGCGGGCCTCTCCTTCGGCCGCGCACCAGTAGATGCTCCTTCCGTCGGCCGAGAATGTGGGGAAAGTCTCGAGACGCGTCGAGTCGGCAAGCAGCGGCGAGCGGAGCACCTTGTCGCGGTCGCGGTCGTAGACATAGACATCAGATTTCGTGTCGAACACCTCCAGACGCTTATCGGGACGGGAATGTAAGGCAGGAATTATCTTATTGGTGGAGAAGACTATATACCGGCCCGAGGGGTCAAACTGCCCGTAGACCGGCCCCGAGACCATATCGGGCGTCTTGAAGTCGAGAAGCTTCAGACGGCCGTGATCGTTCACCACCATACCTCCACCTTCACCCCTGACGTAGAGGAACGAGAGATCCTGATTGCCGGGTGCGTGGGTGTGGCAGTTCATACAGCGGTTGCCCACGGCGTTATAATCGCACAAGACACGCTCCGAGAAGTCTTCCACATTACGCTCCATGATCTGAAGGCGTGAAAACACCTCATAATCAGGCTCGATAAGGCGATAGGTGAGATAAGGGTCGATCCTGTCGGGGGAGACCGAGATGGCAAACGGTCTGTACTCCTTCCATTCACCATTCTCCCGGGCAGTGACAGTCACAGCCACACTCTTTCCGGAGGCATTCTTCATGAGGCGTTTCCATTCATCGAGTCTGAAAACCGCCTCATTTCCTTTCCTTTGCGATTTTATCTCCATGTCGCCGCATCGGGCGGTGACGTAGAGCGCATCGCAGTCGCCGCGCATAAGGAAATTGAGCGGAGCGATGTTTTCCGGCACCGTCACTCCGCAATAGTCGGGATAGATGTCGGGGAGGACGTCAGCCTCGGTCACATCCGAGGGAGTCGGGCCGCATCCGGCCTGCAGGCCGAGCAGAAAAAGTATCGGAATTAAAAGGAAGTGTCTCATCATCATTTATGCCGGTCGAAATAATACCAGTAAGTGTCGCTGAAAGCCGGGTCGCCGCGGCGGGCGCTGTAAGCTCTGAAAGCCTGCGCCTGCGGGCCCGGCACGATATACCTTTCCCACTCATCGCCTGGCGCTTCGGTGCCGGCGAGATAGATCATGAGCGCCTGCTGATACAGATCCTTATAGCGCGGCGCGCCTTTCTCCATGCAGTATGTGTCGTAGTCCATCTTGAAGGTGTCCATATCCTTCAGCAGCAGATCGGTGCACAGGAGATAATCGAGCGCCACGGTGTTGCGCGGATTTGACTCAAGCAGCTCGAGCAGAATGTTGCGGCAGTTGTCGCCGAGGCGGATATTGTCTTTCGAGTTTGACAAGTCGCGCCGCCGCAATATCTCCTCTTCTGCGGCGCCGCTCATGGAGCCCGGCCGGTGGTCGCGGCTCCACCCTGAATAGAAGTGAGTGCGGTCGAGTATGCGCAGATACTTCATAGCGGCCGCTGTGTCGCCGCTTACGAGATTGATCTCCGCAAGCCGGCGCATCATCCTCACGTTGCGGTTGCGCGGCGAGAACACATTGCGCATCATGGCCGCACGCTCGGCGTAGGTCATATCTCCGAGTTCAAAATAGAGATCGTTCATCATGTTGATCACCATAAGGGGTGTCTCATCGCCGATGCTGGTGAGAGTGCCGAGATTCTTCACCGGATATTTCATGAGATTGTCTGGCAGGGAGTCGCGCACAGCGCTTGAGAGATAATAGTAGAACGCCGTCACGTCATCCGGCTCTTCCACACTCTGCGCCAGCGCCCCGGTGCGGGCATAGTCGCCGCTGCTGAATGCGTCGGCTATGGCCAGACGCTCTTCAGATCTCGACTCCGGCAATCCCGGCCATGAAAGCCCGGGATAGGTCAGAGTGATGCCGTAGGGCAGACCGCACGGACGGCACACCGCGGCAGGCAATCCCACTGCCACAGCTGCGGTGCAGACGGCGCTGACCCACCAATATCCGCGCCATTTCTCCTCATATCCGCGCCCTACGGCATCCGCACACTTCAGCAGAGCCGTGACAAGGGCGCCGAATCCGAATGCCCAGAACGAGAAGGCTACGGCGAGAGGCGCGAGATCAATACGTCTCCCATTCCTGACGGTCACCCTCGTGGGCGCAACGCCACAAAGCAATCCTCCGGCCACAGCGATGAAGAATTCCGGCGCTGTCGAGGCCCGCATGGAGCAGCCCGCGAGAAAGAGCGCGAACACAGCGCTCAATGCCAATGCCGCCCAAGAGCGGAGATACCGGCGCGCAGCAATACCGAAAAGCACTGTTGCGGCGGCAATCAGCAGGGTCAGGATCACGGCCCCCGCGAGAGGAAAGGCAAAGAACTGCGAGAGCCATTCCCCTCCGAGACACGCCAACCAGGCCGGACGGCCGAAATATCCGGCTATCCAGGATGCCGAATAGAGAAATATCCTGTTCTGTTCCTGCCAGAGAAGGTGCGAGCTGTAGTATATGGCGTAGAACGCTGCAAGCGCCGCGAAGCACAATACGGCTACACATGCGATGATGATGCGATCTCTCTTCATTTCCTTACGCTTACATTGACGATTCGGCCCTCCTTCACCATATCCCTCACCTCGGGCATGGGAAGCGAAATCTTGTCGCTGATGAAATCGGGGGCATTGAATGAATGAAGGGACTCGCTGTAGTATTTCAGGGGATTCTCCTGCGGTAGCAGGAAGGGCTTCGTGGCTTTTCCGTCGCTCCCGACACGCGAGAGATAGAGATTGCCATACATCCCGTCGAGCCTTTTGCTGTTGAACAGGAACCATCCCCCCGCGCCGCTCCAGTTGTGATAGGCATCGCTCCGGTCGCTGTTGAGTTCCGTCATGGGCCATGTCTCACCCGAAGCGAGATCCATCAGCCACAGGTCGGCGTCGGAGTGATGTATGGGCGATGTGCCGTGGTCGGTGACGTTATACATCAGATATCTCCCGTCGTAGGAAGGGCGGGGAAGGCTTATGCTCTTCCCGATGGCATCGGCCGCGATGATAGTGTCGATGCGCGAGCCGAACGAGCCGGTGGCCGCGTCGAAATCAATGCTGCAGAGGCTGTATCTCAGTTTGTCGTATTCAGCCGGCATGATCACCGAGTCAGCCTTGCAGAAATAGATTTTCTTGCCGTCGGGCGAGAATGCCGGAGTGGTCTCGCAGTCGGGAGTGGCCACGAGGGGCGACGTTATGATTCGATCGGTCTCCGTGTCAAGAATGATGAGATCCGACACCACATCCCAGGGCTCTATGTTTTGCTCGGGATTAAGATAGAAATTCTGCACTATCCTATTGGCGGAAAAGACTATATATCGTCCGTCGGGATGCCAGTATCCGTAGGTGGCATTGCCGGCTGTCTCCGGAGTCTTCGTGTTGAGGTAGCGGAGGCTGTCGCCTTTCCTGAGGACGGTGCCTCCGTTCTTGCCGCGTATGTGGAATACGAACTGCCGGGAACTGCCGCGGTTGGAATAATGACAGTTCATGCACTTTCCCTCCACAGCCGTCTCCTCTATCACGGGCGTCTCCTCAAATGAAGAGAGATCGCGCTGATAGAGGCCGATTTTGCTGAATGTCTCATAGCCCGGGGCTATCTTGCGGTATATCACTCCGTAATCGTCGAGAGGCACATCGCTCACGTGCATGGTGAAGGGGGCATGACGATGCCATTCCCCTCCCCTTTTCATTACATAGACGTCGAATTTCAGGTCGCCTCCGGCATTTCGCTCCGTCAGCTCATGCCAGTCGCCGGCATCGAAGCGGGCGTAGTCGCCGTGCGCCTCCATCTCGCCCCCCTTGCTTCCTGTCACCTTGACATAGACATATTCGGCATCATCCACATTGAAATTCATCGGGGCTATTCCGGCCGGGATAGTCACACCGGCATAGTCGGGAAATATGCGCGGCGCGTCGGCCGATGCATCCATTACCGGAGGCCGATTGCCGCCGCATCCGGCAAGGAGCATGAGAAAGCCGAGCACGATAAGCTGATAAAGCACTGTATGTTTCATTCTTGTCATTCGTGAGTGGATTGATAGCCGGCAGCCGAGCGAGCGCCTTCACGCGCTGCCTGCCTCAGGAAATAAACACCGTATGATCCTGGCGCCGCGGCCTCCCATGCGGCCGGGTTCCCGCTGTGCTGCATCGCTGCGCGGGCAAGGGCCGCCGTCTGCGTCTTTACGTCCTCGCTCAGCCGGAAAGGCATCCCATCGAAATTGCCGTGGGTCGATGTCCAGAAGAGAGCAGCCGCCTCCTGCAGGTGGCGCGGCATCTCGCCCCGCTCGAAATCGGAGGCATGCGCGTTCCACACTCCCAGCAACGTGGAGAGATCGCACTTGAGCATGGCCGCCGCGCAGAAATAATCCCATGCGAGAGTATTGGAGCCCCCGCTTCCGGCTGCCAGCTTGGCCAGGATCTTGTCGATCTGACCGTGCACGTAGAATCCATCTTCCCTGAAGGCCGTGCGGCGCAAGGGGCCGTAGACCGGATGCGCCTCCACGCCCCCGTCATTACCAAGCAGAGTCTCGGCCCGGCGCGCCCATTCGCTGTAGAAGAGGGAATGCTTCAGCATTTCTATGTATTTGCGGGCCACTTCATAGTTGCCGTTGATGATCATGCACTCGGCCATGCGCTTGGTGTGGCGTCCGCTCTTGCGGTCGTTCATTATCGCCTCCTGAAGGTCGAATACCGTGGCGAAAGCGATGTTGGTCAGGCCCAGACGATATAATGCCTCGGCAGAGATGAGCTGCGAGGTATTGTCGAGCCTCGATTCGCCGATAAGGCTTTCAAGCCCGTTCTGAGGATAGCGGAACATCGACTCGGTGAGCTGCCCTTTCATCCCCAGGGCAAGATTGAGCGCCTGCTGGCCGAAAGCGTGCGAGGGAGGCTCCTTCCGCGCCTTTTCCACTATGGCGTCCCAACGTCCCTGTCTCACGAGGGAGTCATATTCCAGTACAGAGCTTTTGTCCCTGTCGCGGGAAGCCGTAACGAATATCACTCCGAATGTTGCCACGGCTCCGGCAAAGATATAGGCCGGCAACCGCCCTCCACGCAGCTTCAGCAGTCCCGCCAGAGGCACGAGGGCGCTCACTGCCGCTATCACGAACAGAATGGCGGGATACACCTCGGGCACCCGATAATAGTTGATGCCGGCAAGCAGACGACTCAGCGGATACTGCTGAAGCAGCAGCGCATTAAAGCCGACTACGGCGATTGCCGCCACCGCGAGGGCTCCGGCCGCTGCGAGGGGATGCCTGCGCAGGATTCCGCCGGCTATGATGAAGACCACCGCCACAGGGCCGGCAAGCCAATAGAGCGCCACCGCAACCACGGCCATCATCAGGAAATCGGCAAGCGGCGAGAGGCGCCCCGGCAGTGTGGTGAGCCATAAAGCCGTGGCGGTGAGGGTGAGTGCGGCCCCGTAAGAGAGCAGCACGTTCTCGTCGCTCATCGCGGCCACAAACAGGATGGGCGGGAGGGCCGCAGCGGCATAAGCGCAGTCGGCCGATGCCTCGCGGCGGCACGCCAGGCCCAGCATCACCTGAGTGAGTGTGAGCAGGAGAGCCGTAAGGAGGGCGCCGTAGAGCGGTATATAGTCAAACTGCACCACAAATTCCGACAGCCAGTCGGCAAAACCTCCCGGAACTCCCACGCTTTCCGCGAAGTAGCCCCATGTGAAAAGAAAAAGCTGATTCTGCTCCTGATAGGTCAGGGATTGCGGGCATCCGAGCCAAAGCCACAGGAATATCCCGCAGAAAGTGGCAGCGGAGCATATCAGGCGCAGTATCGATCTTCCGGTCATAATCATTACGTTTTATCTCACGGTGGTATTCACCCTCTCGTCGCTCATGATGGCGCGCACCGCGCTCCCGGCGTCGAATTCCACTTTCTTCTCGGTGAAGTCGGGTGTATTGAAAGAATACAGGGTCTCGGAATAATACTCCTCCGGATTCTCCTGCGGCAGCAGGAAGGGCTTCGAGAAGCGGCCTTCTGGGTCGATGCCGGCGATGTAGAGGCGCGAATAGCGCCCGTCGCCGCGACGCGAGGTGAACACCACCCACCGGCTGTTGCCGCTCCAGTTGTGATAGCTGTCGGCGTCGTCGCTGTTGATCTCGCCGAGCGGGCGCGCCTCACCCGAGCGCAGATCGAGCAGCCACTGGTCAGCCTCCTTGTGCCAGATGCTGAAATAGCCGTAGTCGCTGAGCGTGAAGAGCATATACTTGCCGTCGTAGGAAGGGCGCGGCCATGTCAGGCTCTTTCCCATCGCAGCAGCGTCGAAGATGGTATCTACTTGCGTCCCGGTCTTTCCGGTCTTCTCGTCGAAGGCCACGCGACACAGGTTATATCTCACGTCTTTCATCTCCATCGGATATTCCTTCTGCCGGCAGGTGGTGAAATAGAGCCATTTGCCGTCAGGCGAGAAAACGGGGGTATTTTCCGCCCATGTCGAGGAGCAGAGCAGCGAGTCGCGCATGATCACGTTGGTCTGCGTGTCGAATATTATGACGTCCGATTCGTGGTCGAACACCTCAAGCAGTTTCTCGCCTCCCGTATGGAAGCCCTGCCTCGTCTTATTGGTGGAAAAAGCGCAGTAGCGCCCCGAAGGATGCCAGTAGGGATAGACCATCGCGCCCCCGAGAGTGTCGTTGGTGGCCTGCAGCCAGGTGCATTCCCCGCGCTTCGATATCATGGTGGCGCCATGCTCGCCGCGCACGTGCAGCAGGAACTCATCGGGATTCGTGCGGTTTGGAGTGTGGCAGTTGTAACACTGTCCGCCGGTCATGGTGTTTTCGATCAAGGGATATTCATCGAAGCCGGAAAGGTCGCGCTGATATATACCCATCTTGCTGTAGACCTCATATCCTGGCGCTATCCGCCTGTAGGTCAGCCCCCATTCATCGAGCGGCACATCGCTCACATAGATGTTGAAATCATCATATTGCAGCCATTCTCCCCCCGCTTTGGCACGCACCGTCACGCTCAGGGGCTTCCCCTTGTTGGCTTCGAGAAGGCTGTGCCAGTCATCTATGTCGAAGCGGGCATATCGGCCGTTGCAGTGAAGTTCGCTCCCGTCGGCACCCTTCACGGTGACATCCACCCTCTCTGCGACTCCGTCAGCCGCCTTCACAGAGAAATTAAGAGGAGCGATCTCAGCGGGCACCGTCACGCCGGCATAGTCGGGAAAGATCGGAGCCGGCTCCGCCACCTTTCTCACGTCGCGCGGGCTGCCGCCGCAGCCGGTAAGCAACGCCAACACAGCCGCGAGCATAATGCCGAGCGCCGAAGCCGCAGCGCCGCTTCCAATATTCAGAACTGATATATTCCGTCTCATAAATCATTCATCAGATAGCAGATAATAGAAAAGGGTTCGCCTGTATCCGTCGATAAGGGCCTGATTTTTTGAAGTCCAGGCCTGAGCGAATCCGCGCAGCGATTGCTCCACCGCAGGGGGAACGGCATTGGCTGGCAACTCCCGGCCGCTCTTCATGGCCATGAACGCGAGTGCCTGCTGAGCGAGCGGCGGATTATACTCAGGCCGCTGCCCCGCCACCAACGCCATATACTCGGCAAAACCGGCCAGGTCTCGCTCCATGAGTGGATAGACTATGAGATACTGCCGCGCCACGTCATTTCCGGGGTCGCGTGTATAGAGCCGGGCCAGAAACCCGTCAAGGTTCGCGTCGCTGAAGAGAGCGTCGTCATCAATCATCCTGCGCCTGAGCGCGCCATAGAGCGGATGGCTGTCGATCTCTTTCGGGTTTCTTATCAGCGCCAGGGTGCGGGTGGCCCATTTGCCGTAAAACAAAGTGTTTTGCAGTATGCGCAGGTATTTTTCGGCCACTTCGTAGTCTCCGCGCAGCATCGCTGTCTCGGCAAGGCGCTTCATGGCACGCGCGCTCTTGTTGAAGTTCGGTATGGCCTCCATTCCCTCGAAATAGAAGCGCTGGGCGCTGTTCACGAGCCCGAGCTGAAAGAATATCTCGCCCGTGAGCCAGGAGGAGATGGATTCCTTCCTGAACGAGGGTATCAGTCCCCCGGGGCCGTTCTGGTAATAGTCGAAAGCCCTGGCGTCGAGTTGCCCCGTCATGGCAAGCGCGAGATTGGTGGCGCTCACGCTCAGGGGCAGATCGGGGTCGTGACGGTCGGAATACCTCAGTATTCCCTCCCAGTCGTTGGCGCGCACCATATAGTCATAGTCAATGAGCCGGTATGTGGCCTCCGGCCATGCTTTCGGATAGATAAGCAGGGCCGCTGCGGCTTCCGCCGCCATCAGCGCGGGAAGCGCTATCTTCAGTTTCACCCTCCACAGCAGCATGGCCGGAAGTGAGACCGCGGCCGTGAGAATCATGGTGATGACAATTCCGGGTGAGCACACGCCGGGCTCGAGCAGATAGCCTGTTCCCAACAACTGATATGTGAAAGGATATGCCGACCGTAGCGACCATATCCAGATATTGAGTCCAAGCCATATCACGGCAGCCACGGCCATCGCCGCCGACCGCAGCGCCGGCTGTATGGACTCATTGTAGCGTATCTGTCTCACAGCCGTGATGATTATGAGCAGCGTGAGCACGCAGGCCGCGGGGCCCGCGAGCCAATAAAGCAACGACGTCAGCACGAGCATCAGCAGCACTCCCCGCAGCCTCGTGCGCGAAGCGCAGGAATGCACCAACGCGGCTCCCACCACCATGATGAGGGCCACGGGGAAGGCGAGCGTCACGTTTTGGTTTCCCAGCGTCAGCCACAGCGACAGCAGCGGAATAAACGAGAATGCGAGGCGGAGGGGCTTGGGCACGCGTGGCGCCTGCCGGCCTATTATCGCGTAGCAAAGCAGCATGAAGGCGGTCATTATCCCGGCCATCACCGCGGCGCCTATCATGTAGTTATTGAAAAACTGAGTGCAGAATTCACCGATATACACCGCCATGCCGCCGGGCACGGCCATCAGTCCGGCGAAATAGGCCGCTGTGGTCTGAAACAGCTGCAATTCTTCCCTGTAGCCCATCGCCGCGCGATAGGGAATCGCCCAGAAGCAATATAGGGCCACAGCGATGAGGCTAAATATGGCAGGAACTATATATTTTGATGATTTAGGCATGATGTCAGGATTACTTCTTGAATTGGAAAGCATATTTCAGCTTACCAGAGCGCCACCTTACCGATTGCACCTAAGTCAAGAATTCCTGATTCAATACCTAAGGCGCGAAACACTCTGCTCATAGTAGGCAGCGTAATGATACTTTTCCCTTTTTCCAATCTTGAGATCTGCGCACGCTGCACTCCAATGCGCTGTCCCAGTTCTTCTTGGGTAAGATTCTGCGCCTGACGCGCTTTCTTAATGGCCTCGCCTACAAAATATGCATTGAGATCTTCCTTCAGGCGCGCCTCCATTTTATCACGCTCCGGAGTTCCGGGTTTGCCCCATACTTCATCTACAAGTTCACTTGCCGGTGTCAAATTAATTTTAGCCATATCCTGAATAATTATTCGTTACTGTAATATAACCTCATAAATGCCTCGGCCCTGTCAATTTCTTTCTGAGGAACCTTCCATGTTTTCTTGATAAATCCATGTGTGGCTATTATCAAGGCGCGTTTTTCTTTATCCCAGAAAGCCAGCAGTCGATAACACATACCATTGTATGATGTACGGAGCTCCCATATATTCTCGTTGAGTTTCTTGAAGAGATCCTTGTCCATTTCGCCGCCCTCGACTTTCCTGATATTATATGTCACTTTCTTTTGAGCCTTTTCGGGAAGTGAGCGGACAAATGCCAGCGCCTCGTCACTCAATAAGACGTTTATTTTGGTTGCTTCCATCATTAACATGATATAATACTGCAAAGATACTAAATTGTTTCCAAACTCCGAAACAAAATGGAAAAAAAAAGATATCGTCTGCCATGACAATGTTAGTCGGGCACGGCACTCACTGCGCTCGCTTGTACCCGGTTAACATAGTCGAAGCCCCTTCCGGGGCTTCCATTCTCAATTCTCAATTCTCAATTCTCAATTAGAAGAAGTTCTAAATTCTACATTACTTCGGTTCCCCATACCGCTGGCGAAGCACTTCGTAAGCCGTTCCGGGGCCCACGATGCGCATTATGTCGTGCATCTGGTTGAGGTAGTAGTCATTGAAGTTCCTCAGCGAGTCGGTGAGTGCGTTGGCGTATGCAGTGTCACCCTTCTCCTGCAGATATTTTATGTGCTGCTTCTGATTCCAGCTCACCTTGTCATGGTTTTCCTTCAGACTCTTCCACGACTGCAGGGCCTCGTTCTGCGGCGTGCCGTGTCCCGACGACACCGAGTCGATGACCACCGTGATTTCTCCCGGCTCGGTCACTATGAGCAGATCCTGTGTGCCGTAGCGCACGCGCCTGTCCATCGTGACGCGGGCGAGGAATTCACCCTTGTGTCCGCGGAACTCGAACTTACCGTTCTTTATCACCACGGAGTCAACGCCTATGCTGTCTTCATAAGCCTTCGTGCCGTAGGGCACCAGAAACACCCAGTGTCCGTCGAGACGCGACTGCGAGGTGGAGCCCTTTATCACATATTCGTCTTTGTTGCCGGTGCAGCATGTCACACCTGTGCATACAAGAGCGAGCAGAAGATAAAATAGTTTTCTCATAATTTTGATAGTTCATTTGTGGCGGATGCACCGGGGTGCATCCCTACATCTATGCGAAGAAAGGATGCGCGTCCGAAAACACGCATCCTTCCGGAGATTATTCTATGTAGGATTATTTCTTGCCGAACGACCACCAGGTGGCTTCATCCCAACCGTTGCCTGACTCCGGCGGGCAGATCAGGATCATGGCATCAGAACTGAAGTAGCCTACCTCGAACTTCGTGGGCATTCCGCCATTCGTGTTGATCTGGAACGGCCAGAGAATGGTACCTTCCGAAGTAGTGAGCGTGCCGACGCTGAACGTATCAGGATTCGGAGTCAGGTCGAGAGCGAAAGAGCCCTGACGGATCTGATTGCCGTCCTTGTCATAGACCGTGATGACTGATTCGTCGAGGTTGAACGACATCTTCGAGGTGGAATATTCCTCACCTGCCACGTAAGCATCACCGGCATGCTGCATCTGGCTTGCGAAAGTGTCGGGGCAAGTGCCGTCGTTCACACCGCAGCCCCACCAAGCGCCTTCGACTCCGCCTGCGCCGTTCTGGGAGCCGGCAAGATATCCTCCATTGCCCCATACTGCGCCGTCGTTGACGGTGGTCGGCTTCCAGTACCAGTCTGCGGCACCAAGGAGAGCCGGTGCATCGTCACTCATGAACGACCACCATGTGGCCTCATCCCAGCCGTTACCACTCGTCGCCGGACAGATGAGGATCATACGGGTCGCATCCAGCCAGCCTATTTCGAACTCGGTGGGCTGACCGCCATTCGTGTTGATCTGGAACGGCCAGAGGATAGCGCCTTCCGAAGTAGTGAGCGTTCCTCTCGAGAATGTATCGGCATTTACGATTTCATTGTCGTTGAAGCCCTTCACTGCGAAGGTTCCTTCGTTGATCTTGACTCCGTCGGGGCTGTAGGCGAGCAGGCCGCCGTCCTCGTTGAATTCCATGTATGAGAGGGCGTAGCATTCTCCCTCTATAGCAGGCCAGCGGTCGCCGGCGTGCTGTGTCTGGCTATCGAACTTATCGCCGCAATCTCCGTCGAGCACGCCGCAGCCCCACCATGCGCCGTTGATCTCGAGGGTTCCGTCCTGAGGACCGGCCAGGTAGCCGCCGTTACCCCATACGGCACCGTCGTTAACCTTTGTCGGACACCATTTCCATTTCTTGCTGCCGAGCTCAGACGCGAGCAGTTTGGTAGCGGGGTCGAGTGCCTTGGCCACCTCGAGGGTGAACTGCTTCTCGGCTATCACCTCGGCGCCGTCGCCGTTGATGTAGGCAAAATAGAGAGTCTGCAAGGGGTCGCTTCCGCGGCCGGGAAGATAGTAGACCATACCGCCGGCCTTGCCGTAGGAGAGTACCTTTCTCTCGCCGTCTTTCATCCAGAACACGGTCACAGCCTGAATTCCCGGGAAATCATACTGAATGTAGTTGCCGGTGGGAGAGGGCACATATTTGCCGTCTTCCAGCGCAAACTGGGCGAAAGTGGCGCCTTCCATGAGGCTTTCCGCATTCTTGTCGATCGTGACGAACTCGCCCTCAGCCTTCTGGGGGTCGCAGGAAGTGAGCACCACTCCTGCAAGACCCAGTATAAAAAGTAGTT
Source organism: uncultured Porphyromonadaceae bacterium (assembly GCA_947178245.1). Classification (GTDB taxonomy): domain Bacteria; phylum Bacteroidota; class Bacteroidia; order Bacteroidales; family Muribaculaceae; genus Lepagella. The sequence goes on along the minus strand of CAMWXO010000009.1, from coordinate 10,147 downwards.
TTTTCATTTCTTTTCTTTTTTAGCGTATTAGTAGACGGGAGTTCCGGTCATGTTCCAGTCGCTTGCGTCAGAGCCCCATCCGGGATTCTGCTTCAGCACACTCTCGTCGTTAGCGATGTTGATCTGTCCCTCAGGTTTCGGGAGGAAGCCGTTGGTCTTGGCGTAGCGCTGTGCCCAGCTTGATGAAGCATGGTGCATAGTAGTCCAGTTGCCTGTGTAGTTCACGCGTGATCCGTTCTGCCTCTCGAGAGCCAGAGCCGCGAGGCAGGTTTCACCGCCGTCGTTGCCCGACCAGCGGCGCAGGTCGTTGAAGCGGATACCTTCGCCGAAGAGTTCCCAACGACGTTCGTTGCGGATATTCTCCCATGAGTAGGGTGTGGTTCTGACACCTGCACGCTCCTGCACCTTATTGAGATACGTAGCGTCGCCGGTCAGCTCGGAGTGCATCAGCATTACGTCGGCAAGACGAAGGAATACGATATCGGTGAAGTGGTCACCCTGCATCGAGTTGCCGTTTGAGTTGGGAGTATTGCCATGCTGTGTGCGGTAAACGCCCCACCATGTGTAAGGGCCTGTGCCAGGGCCGTCTTTCTCATCCTCCTTGACTCCGAAACTTGACTCGTCGCAAGTGACGGGCATCCATTTCTTGTTATACATACCTGTCTCCTCGGAGCAGGAAGTAGTGTAAGCGAAATATGCGAGTTCTTCCTCGCAGTTGAGCACGGTTGCTTTCTTGCGCGGGTCGGAATCCGGCCATTCGTTTACGGCGTTCATGTTGAATACGCCCATACCCCAGCCCTGTCCGTAGGGGAGGGAATCGGCGCCGCCGTTACCGCGGTTGTTGAAGTCCTTATCCACGCGGAGACCGAGATAGAGGGCAGTCTGATTGATGAAGCCCATCTGGATAGTACCGTTGTAGGAGGCGGCGTTGGTGAACTGAATCTGGAAGAGCTGCTCCTTATTGCCGTTACCTGCCCAGAACGTATTTGAAGCGGCGAGATCCTGAGTGTAGGCATAGCCGGGAGCGGTCAGATCGTTGGTGTACTGCCAGAGGCAGCGGAAATCAGGGATGAGTTCAGCGCCTGACTTCTGGATGCAGTCCTCGAGGGCCGACACCACGAAAGCCTTCGTAAGAGGCCCGTTCACGCCCTCCTGCTCGGGAAGTTCCACATCAGCAAGGTTGGCGGTGGCAAGTTCTCCGGCTTTTTTGTAGAAGCCCTGATAGAACATGTATGCGCGGGCAAGATAACCGGCAGCCGCACCCTTCATGGCGTGTCCGTCGCCCCATGTGGTGGCGCCGTTGGTCATGAGGTTGTAGGCCGATGTAAAGTCAGCGAGGATATGGGGGAAAATCACCTCTTCCGCGCTCTGCTGCGGGCAGGGATCGGGAGCGGCTGCTCCCCAGTATGCGGGTATATCACCCCAGAACTGAGTGCCCCAGAGATAGAAGAGGCCGCGCATGAAGTAAGCCTCTCCGAGAAGCTGGTCGCGCTTGGTCTCGTTGCCTGTCCAGTCGAAAGAGTCTACGGAGTAGATGATGGCGCTCGCGCGAGAGATTCCGACATAGATACAGTGCCATGCGTTGGTGTAGAGATTCTCCTGATTCTGCATCAGATGGCCGATGGCATGAGGCGTCACGTCGCCCGTGCCTCCTGCGCCGTTGGTATCGTCAGACATGACGTTCCAAACAAACCATGGACACTCGAGGGGATAGTGGTTCAATTGGTTCATCACTCCGTAGAGTGAGGAAAGTTCCTTGTTGAGGTCAGCCGCGGCAGCCGGATAGTTGTCGGTATTGGCCTCGGTATAGTTGGTTGAGTCAAGGAAGTCCTCGCAAGATGTGAGCGAGAGCATTCCGACCGCAGCCAAGCCTATCAAAAGATATTTTTTCATGTTATATGTTGTTCTCTTGATGTAAGATTAATATTTGATAGTCACACCAAGCACGAAGGAACGTGCCGAGGGATAGAGACCCAAGTCAATACCGCGCATCCAGTTGCGAGAATCACTGCTGTCGCCTGCACCGCCGTTAGAGCCGATCTCGGGATCAACACCGGTGTATTTGGTGATGGTGAAGAGATTCTGAAGCTGAGCGTAGACGCGGAGCTGCTGGAAGGGGAGCTTGAACTGATTGCAGAAGTCGTAGCCGAGAGTGATGTTCTGCATCTTGAAGTAGTCGGCATTCTGCATATAGTAGGTTGAGATCCAGCTGTTGTTCTCGCTTCCGACAACGAGGCGGGGAACAGTATTGCTCGTGCCTTCGCCATGCCAGCGGTTGAGGATATCGGTGGTGTAATTCACGTAGGGGTTAGCGAGCAGGGCCGTGCGGTAGCACTGCATAGCCTGCATTCCGAACGCACCGGAGCCGGCAGCGCTGAAGTCGAAGCCCTTGTAGGAGAAGCCGAGGTTGATACCGAGAGTCCAGTCGGGGTTCGGGTCGCCGATCTCGTGTCGGTCTGTTGCGTAGTCGATCTTGCCATCACCGTCGAAGTCATCCCAGATGAAGTCGCCGGGCTGAGCCGTCTCGAGCACTGCCTTTCCGGCTGCGCGGGCGTCATCGATCTGCTGCTGGTTCTGCCAGATTCCGCTATGGCTCATACCGCTGAAGTAGCCGATGGGATGGCCTACCTCTACGAGAGACACGTATGAAGAGCCCTGGAAGAGAGTGCTTGACAGGTTATCGCCGATCCTTTTCGAGGCCGAAGCAAGGCGTGTAACGCGGTTGCGGTTATAGGCCGCGTTCACATTCACGTGGTAGAGGAATTCGCCGCCGATGTTGTCGTTCCATGAGAGGCCGATTTCCACACCCTGGTTCTTCACGTCGCCGCCGTTGATCATGGCAGCCTGCTCATATCCGAGCACGTCGTTGAGCGGAGCCTGCACGAGCCAGTCTTTGGTCATCTTTCTGTACCAGTCGAAAGTCACGGCCAGGCGGCTCTGGAGGAAGCGGGCGTCGAAGCCGAGGTCGATCTGCTCGGAGGTCTCCCAAGTCAGATTTTCGTTGGGCACGTTCTTAGCGTATGCACCTTTCACATACTCACCGTCTACAGTGTATTGCATGTCGCTGCTGAACTTATAGCCGTAGTCGGCATAGCCTGTCGGCGAGAAGCCGATATTGGAGAGATAGTAGAAGTTGCCGATCTGGCAGTTACCGTTCTGACCCCAGCTTGCGCGGATCTTGAAGAAGTCCATCACGTTGAGGGCTTTCTCCATGAATGACTCATTGGTGAGCACCCAGCCTGCAGATACCGAGGGATAAGTGTGCCAGCGGTGACCGCGTGCGAAGTTGTTAGATCCGTCGCGGCGGACGATAGCGGTGAGAAGATATTTCTCGTCGTAGTTGTAGTTGACGCGTCCGAAGAATGAGGCGATCCTGCCCTCCATCGGGTTGTCATAGCCGGAATAGCCGGTCATCTCATTCATGTTTGATGGAATCACGAAGTTCCAGCCGTTGAGGACGAGAGTATTGAAAGCCTCACTGTTGGGATCATCCTTGAACGACATGCTCATATTGGTAGCCCAGTTGGACTTCTCTATCGACTGACCTACGAGAACATCGATATTGTTATTGCCGAATGAGGGAAGCGCGTAAGAGATAGTGTTCTCAAACGAGAGACTTGAACTCTGCGACGCATTCATGTTCATCTGATAGAGCTCATTCGAGTTGGTGGAACTCTCCACGAAAGGCTTGGTCATGTCGCGGTGGTTGTAGCCGCTGTAGCCGGTATTGACCTGACCGCGATACTTCAGGTTCTTGATCGGCTCCACGATCCAGTAGAATGTGGCGCCAACTCCCCAGTTGCGGTTACGGTTGAGCGAGCTGTATTCACCATTGATGAAGCCCTGCCAGGGATTGCTGAAGATGTTGGTGCTGAAGCCGCCTTCAGTAGGAGTGCCGTCTTCGTTGAAAGCCGGCACCAGCGGGGAAGCGGCGTAGACGGGCTGCATGATGTTCCAGTAGCCGTTGCCCTCGGGAAGGTCATGGCTGGAGTGATACCAGTATGAGAGGTTCTCGCCGATGGTGATGATGCTGTGATCCTTGCCTTTGACAAGGATATGCTCGGAGTTCACGCGGCCGCCATAGCGCTCGAAGTCTGATGCGTTATCGCCGCCCATGATACCCTCCTGCTTGCTGTAGTTCACGGAGATTGAGAACTTGCTGCGGTCGTTGCCTCCGGAGAGGGTTGCGGCGTGGCTCTGCTGGAAGGCGTTCTTGTTGCGGTAGAGATCCGCCCAGTCCATGCCTTTCCATCCTGCGTTCACCTTGTCGAGAATTGCCTGAGGAGCGTAAAGGTTCCAGGGGGTTGCTATGCCGTAGGTGTTGAAGTTTGTCTCATTGATCACCTGCATGTATTCCTTAGCGCCGAGCGTGCCGGGCAGACGATAGGGGTTCGACCAACCCACGAAGCCATCGTATGTAAGGGAGACCTTTCCCTCCTTACCCTGCTTTGTGGTGACGAGGATGACGCCGTTGGCGGCACGCGCACCGTAGATGGCAGCCGAAGCCGCATCTTTCAGCACGTCGATGGTCTCGATGTCGTTGGGGTTGATGCCGTTGAGGCCGTCGTTGGCTGTTCCGGACACGATTCCGTCAATTACGAGGAGCGGCGATGACTCGCCGATGGTGCCCATACCGCGGATGTTTACCTTGAAGCCCTTGCCCGGCTGGGTTGAGGCCTGGGTGATCTGCATACCGGGTGCGGATGTCTGCAGAGCGGTCAGTGCGTTGGAGGTATTCATCTTGGCGATCTGGTCGCCCGAAACCTGCAGGGTGGCGCCGGTGACGAGTTTCTTCTTCTGCACACCGTAGCCCACAACCACTACATCGTCGAGGTTGTTGGCGTTTTCCTGAAGTTCGATGTTGATGACGGGGTCATCACCGACCTTGACGTTAGAGGGGATATACCCCACATAGCTCACCGTGAGCACATCGCCCGGCTTGGCAACGACGGAAAAGTTACCATCGATGTCGGTAGCGGTTCCGCGTGATGTTCCCTTCACGAGGACAGAGGCTCCGATGAGCGGTTCTCCGTTAGGATCTGTGACCCTACCGGTAATTCTGCTCTCAGTCTGCACGTTTCCGGCATTCTGCTGCGGGGCAGCATACGCCTGAGGTGCAGCACAGGCAAGCACAGTCATGGCTGCGCCTGCCAAGAGTACGGCTTTTTTTGATTTTGGGTTCATAAAATGTTATATATGGTTATCTTCTATAATTTAGAATTTTGAATTGAAAATTGCCTCAGAATGAGATTTATATGACTTATATGACATATATGACCTATATGACTTATAAGCGGAGTATAATCTGCTTCGAGGCCGGCTAATTCCATTCAAAAATGTCAAAAAAGTTGTTAATAAATGCAAAAAACAAAATTAGCGCGATTCGCAATATCAGAGTAATACTATTTTAGCAAAAAATATTCATTTGGCGCTATGCTTGTTAAAAAACGCCTCGCGCCTCGGATTCCAGTCATCATACATAACTGTGTGACCGCATTCGGGATAGATCACAAACTCCTTGTCGGAATTGATGAGATTGAAGCTCGAGAAGTTGATGTGGGGCGGGCATGTGGGATCCTGCAGGCCCACACCCATCAGCACTGGGGCCTCGATGCGGCGGGCCAGATTCTTGATGTCGAAGTAACTGAGGTTGCGATACATCTGCTCGGGCGACATACCGAGTTCGGCGGCCTTGTTCTTCACGGGCCATGCCGGCCAGTCCACGATGGTGAAATAGTGAGGATAGTCGCTGAGGAAGGGGATGTAGGGCGCTATGGCGCGCAGGCGCTTCTTGGGGTCGAGAGCGGCTGCAGCGAGCGTGAAGGCTCCGCCCTGGCTGCCGCCCTCGGCAAAGATGTTGGCAGTGTCGGCCTGCGGAAGCGTCTCCACGAAGTCGAGCGCGCGCACGCAGTCCATGAAAGCCCCTCTGTAATAGTAATTATCGGGATTGTCGAGACCGTACTGAATCCAGTCGCCGTATTTATTCACGGGCTTGTCGAGGCCCTGGCCGCGGGCGAAGATGTTGAGCTCTATCCAGTCGGGACGGTCGTCGGCGCCCATCATCCAGGGTTCGGCTCCGTAGCCGTTGTAGTAGATCTGCACGGGGTATTTCCCTTTCTTCACGGGCAACGCGATGTAGCCCTTGATGGTGTCGCCCCCTAAGGAAAGAACATCCACCTGATAGATTTTGCGTTTCTTGCCACTCTTCTCGGCTATCTCCGTGAGTTTGTATTCCACGGGCACCCGGGCGAGCTCCTCGTTTGCCTTCTGCCAGAAAGCGTCGATGTCGGGCTGCGAGTCGGGCAGCGACACGACATTCTGAGGCTCGTAGCCGATCCAGAACTGCTTGCCGGGGTTGGCGCCGTCGGAGACGGTGCAGCTGTAGAAGCCGGGCTGAAGAGTGGGGAAGGAGAATTTCAGTTTCTGCGTCTTTCCTTTCGCCGGGCTCACCTCCTGCGTGAGGACGATGACCGGATTATTCTTGTCGAGATCGGGGGCGAGCGCCACGCGCAGCGTGGAGGGCGACTGATTGCCGACGGTGTCGGTGACATTTACGGTGATTTCGGGAGTCTCCGGGGCGTTCCACCACCAGGAGTGCTCCACAGGAACCTCTATCTTCAGATTATCGGCTGATGCCGTGGCGGCCGGCAGCAGTGCCAGGGCTATGATTATGGCTTTGGTTTTCATGGTATGGGCAGGATATGATATATGACTTATATGGCTTATATGACTTATATGATAAATAAAATTCTCAATTCTCAATTATTTCCGGATCTGGCCGGCCATGCGGGTTATGACATCCATAGTGGACTTGTCGGAGGTGAAGACCGAGTTGAGGCCCTGCTGCTCCTGCGCGGGGTCGCCGGTGTAGGGGTCGCCGGGCTGCCACGTGAGATGCTTCGGGTCGGCCTCGCCACCCCAGGCCCAGATGTTGCAACCCTGAATCATGCCGCTGTCGCGGATAAGGCCGAAGACGTATTCATAGAATTTGTCGCGGCCCGTGGTGGGGGTGTCTTTCGAGAACTTGAAGCCGTCGCGGGGATAGCCGAACTCCTCGAGCACGAGCGGACGCCCTGCCGCAGCCATGGCCTCATAGTGCGGACGGATATATTCAACGGTCTTCTCGCATGCCACCGGCACGTTGTCGATCAGATTCTCCTCATTGACCCAGCCCCAGTTGTAGGGCCAGAGATGGATGATGCCGTAGTCGATGTAGGGTGAGGTGTGGATGCGCGTCCAGAGATCGAGGTCGCCCTCGCAGCCGTGTTTGCCTTCGCTGCCGGTGCTGACAAGGTGGTTGGGATCCATTTCCTTTATGATACGCGCCGTGGTGAGCACCCAGTCTTCAAAAGCGGCTTTCACGGCCGGGTCTTCAGAGAAGGCCCGCGGCTCGTTGGCCACCTGCCACGACATGATGGCCGGAGACTCGGAATAGGGGCGCCCGGTGTAGCGGTTGGTGCGCCCCACTATGTTGCGCACATGATTGTAGCTCAGTTGCTTTGCCTTCTCATTTACGGGAAACTGACTCACGAACTGCATATATTCCGGATAACTCGTCTCTGAAGGCACGGGAGCCTTGCCAAGTCCGGCCCATTCGAGATATGAGCCGTAGCCTCCGCTCCATTCCCATGCGTTGTTGAGGAAGAGCACTGCTTTCATGCCCCTCTCCTCCAGGCGCATCATCAGCCAGTCGAGACCGTCGAGAAGTTCATCGTTGTAGACTCCGGGCTCTGGCTGGAGCACGGGCGATATATGCGAGGGAATACCCTCGCGGCCGTCGCCGCCCACCATCACGCGCACATTGTCGATGCCGGCGGCCTGCATGGCGTCGAGCTCGCGCTCGAGACGCTCGCGGTCGCCCCCTTCGCCTGTGCTTCCGAGGATGCCGCCATACCAGAAGTTGGCTCCTACATATTTATATTCCTTGTCGCCGATCATGAATTTGCCGTCGGCCACGGTGACGAACTCATCTTTAGCCGGGGTGTCGCCCCACTTGTCGGTGCGGAATGGAACGAGGGGAAGCCCGAGCATGTCGTGCACCTCACCGGGCACGAAATTCTTGAAGCAATAGCGCACGGCCGCTATCTCGGGCACGCTGTCGCTGCTTACGGTCACCTTGTAGGTGTTCCAGTCCTGCTCGGCGCGCGCCGGATAGAACTTGCGGTCGGGGCCGGCCACCTCGAAGCCGGGAAGAAGCTGGTTGGGGGTGAATCCGCCGTAGCGGTTATGGAACGAGAGCACCGCCTTCGGGCCCTGATAATTCACGTCCTTGATGCGCGGATAATCCACATGGATGCCGGGGATGCCGTAGGTCTTCGAGGCGGCGAGGAATGCGAGACGCTCGCCGAGCGGTTCCTTCTGCCGGGCGTGGATGTCGTCTACCTCGTAGTGATAGACGAGGTCTGAAGTGCAGACGATGTCGCAGTTGGGTATCATGGCGGCCGTGAGCTGCTGCGCCTCGCGCAGACGCGCCGCATTGTCGGCCTCAGGGTTATCATAGTTCCAGCCGGGTATCTCCACGAAGTAGAAGGGGAGGTTCTGATCGCCCCAGAGGTCGCGCCAGTGGGAGATCATCATCTCCATGCGCTCAGGATACGTGTCGTGGCGCCCCACGTTGCTCTCACCCTGATTCCAGAGGAAACCCTTCACGGTGTAGCCGGCGAGCGGACGAAGCATGGCGTTATACATCACCGTGGCCCTCTCCCACTCGCCCATATCGGGATTGGCCTTCTCCTTGTTAAGATCGAAGTCGGGAAACTGACTCACCATCTCCTCGGGCATCCAGCCTTCAACCTTGCTGCCGCCGTAGGCGTTTACCACGAGGCCCACCGGCACGTTGAGGATGTCGGAGAGGCTGCGCGCGAAGAAATAGGCGCATGCCGAGAATTCGGGCGCGTTTTCCGGATTCGATACTTTCCAGCCGCTGCCGGGAGCGTCGGTCTCTACCTTATACGACGCGAGTTTGGGGGTGGTGTGCACCCGGATGCCGGGATATTTGCCGGCGTAGGCTATGGCGCGGTCGGCATTCTCGATGGGCTGTATGCCGAAGCCGCGGAGGGGCATCTCCATGTTGCTCTGGCCGGAGCAGAGCCACACTTCGCCGCTGAGCACGTCGGTGAGCGTGATGTCTGACCCGTCGCCCTGAATGCGGATGCTGTAGGGAGTGAACGATGCCTCGGGAGTGGCCACCCGCAGCTCCCAGCGGCCGTCGTCGCCGGTGGTGGCGGTGATTTTGCGGTCGCTCCACGAGGGCGTGACGCTTATCTTGCTGCCGGGCTTGGCAAAGCCCCAGAGCAGGGCATCGGCCTTCTGCTGGAGCACCATCCCGTCGCCTATCAAGGAGGGAAGGGTGATTTCAGCCTTGCCGTGAGGCATGAGAAGACTGATTAAGACCGTAAGTAACGCGAGCATGGCCGAGCGCGGCCCGGACGCCGCTTTCGCACGGCGGAGCATGCTCATTTCTTTGATATTAAGGTTAGCGAGTTGATTTTTCATGATAAGCAAAATTATCAAAAAATCATCAACGCTGCAAAAAATGTGCAAATGTTAACAAGTAATGGGCAATAAAACACCACGTGGATAAGGTTGTGATGGCGCCCATAATGCGCAATTGGCTAAGGTCATTAAGGTCTTTAAAGTCTTTAAGGTCTCTAAAGACCTCTAAAACTACATTCTCAATTCTAAATTCTCAATTCCCAATTCTCAATTCCCAATTCTCAATTCCCAATTCTCAATTCTCAATTCTCAATTATACAAGGATCGTATTCTTCCGGTAGGCCTCACGAAACTCCTTGGGCGTGCACCCTTTCTCGCGCTTGAAGAGGCGGTTGAAATTCGATACGTTGTTGAATCCGCACTGAAAACATATCTCGGCCACCGACATGGTGGTGTCTACGAGCATGCGCACCACGTGGCCGAGCCGCTGGTGCATCAGATAATCGGAGATGGTGGTGCCTGTGCGCATCTTGAAGAAGCGTGAGAAGGCCGTGGGCGACATCGAGGCGAGCGCCGCGAGCCGGTCGAGCGATATGTCTTCGGCATAATGGGCGTCGATGAAGGCCTTCACTTTCTGCACCCGGCGCGACTCGGCCGAGTCGCGGAGCTTTGCGAAAGAAGACGACGCCAGCACCCGGTGGCCGCCCGACGT
>CAMWXO010000008.1 GCA_947178245.1 uncultured Porphyromonadaceae bacterium | reverse complement strand
TTGCGACCTCACGCCCCCCAGACGCACACTCTAACCGGACTGAGCTACACCCCGAAGCGGCTAAGCCGGAACCAACCGATATCCTCTGCAAACATCGCTGGGGGCAATGCCGCTTGATCCTTTCGGAGCAGATATCTTTCGCATTTCTGCGAGGGGTTCCTTGCTAAAGCGATGCAAAATTACAACAAATTTCCGATTCCGCCAAATATTTTCGCTATTTTTTTCAAACTTTTTTATGCATGATCATTCATCATCCTGATTCTCAGCCATAACGCATAAGCCTCGTCTGTATTATTTGGTAATGTCGGAGATATTCACTAATTTTGGGCTTAGAAAACTATACCTGATAATGAGAAGTATCATCATAGCAGAGGCCGGAGTGAACCACAACGGTGACTTCGAGACAGCAAAAAAGATGGTGGTCGCCGCAAAAGAAGCCGGCGCCGACTACGTGAAGTTTCAGACGGCGGTGCCGGAACTCGTAATCTCAGAGTTTGCGCCGCAGGCTGAATATCAGAAAGAAAACACCGGAATAGAGGAATCGCAACTCGATATGTGCCGCAAGATACACCTCCCCCTCTCGGCCTACGCACCGCTGCGCGATTTCTGCCGGGAGAAGGGAATCGGCTTCATGTCGACTCCTTTCGATCTGACCTCAATCGAACTGCTCGCCGACCTCGGCCAGGACTTTTTCAAGATTCCTTCGGGAGAAATCACCAATCTCCCATATCTGCGCAAAATAGCGGAAACAGGCACTCCAGTGATCCTTTCTACCGGAATGTCTACCATTGAAGAGATTGAAGAAGCCATTCAGATCCTCACCGGCACCCACCGCACCACTCCTGAAGGCTTCCGGCCCGGACTGACGCGCGACGACATCACAGTGCTGCACTGCAACACGCAATATCCCACTCCCTACTCCGACATCAACCTGCGCGCTATGCTCACTCTCGCCGAGCGTCTCGGCACAAAGACCGGCTTCAGCGACCACTCACTCGGCATCGAGGCCCCTATAGCCGCGGCAGCGCTCGGGGCCACAGTGATAGAGAAGCATTTCACCCTCTCGCGCGAAATGCCCGGCCCCGACCACAAGGCCTCGCTCGAGCCTGACGAGCTGAAGGCCATGATAGAGGGCATACGCCATGTGGAGGAAGCTCTGGGCGACGGAGAGAAGAGAGTGACAGACTCCGAAAGGGCCAACATCGAGATTGCCCGTAAGAGCATCGTAGCCATACGGCCCATAAGGAAAGGGGAGACACTGACGGAAGACAACATCTACGTGAAGCGTCCGGGGGGCGGCGTGTCGCCTATGCGCTGGGATGAGGCGATAGGGAGCAAAGCCATCCGCGATTTCCGTCCCGATGAACTGATCGAGCTATGATAGCCATAGCATCTTCCACAAGGGCCGACTGGGGGCTTCTCAGTCCGCTGGCCGCCGAACTGACCCGACGCGGCATCGCCCACAAGGTGCTTGCCTCAAACATGCACCTTATCCCTGAAATGGGGCTGACAGTGAAGGATATATACGCAGCCGGGGAGACTCCGGCCGAACTGCACACAGCCTCGGGCACTCCCGAGGAGACTTTCGCCGAGACATCAAGGCTATATGCCGCATGGCTGCGTGAGCACAAACCTGAGGCCATAATCATTCTCGGCGACCGCTACGAGATGCTGGCGGCTGCCTCTGCCGCCACCATCACCACGACTCCGGTGATACACATAGCCGGCGGCACTGTATCTGAAGGCGCGATGGACAACGCGATTCGCAACGCCATCTCCCAGCTCGCCTCGCTTCATCTCGCCGAAACCGACCGCTGCGCCGCACGCCTCGAAGCGATGGGCATAGTGCCGGGCTACATACACGTCACGGGAGCCATCGGAGTCTGGAACACACAGAATACCGCTCTTATGACGCGCGATGAACTGCAGGAATCACTCGGACGGCCGCTGCCCGAGAAATTCTTCGTCGGCACGCTCCACGCCGCAACTCTCGACTCCACGACACCCGAACAGCAGATGGCTGCATTTGTGGAAGGATTGAAGACATATATGGATCGCCACCCCGAGACTGGAGCGATACTGACTTATCCCAACAACGACACCGATCCGGCGCCGCTCATAGCGATGCTGAGGAATTTGGAGGAGGAAAGCTCAGCGAGAATCATCGTCGTCCCGTCGCTGGGGATGCGCCGCTATCTTTCGGCGGTGGCGCTGTCGGAAGGAGTGATCGGCAACAGTTCAAGCGGCATCGTGGAGGTGGCATCGCTCGGAGTGCCCACACTCGACATCGGCATCAGGCAAAACGGCAGGGAACGCGCCCTGAGCGTGATACACTGCGACAGCACGCCGGGCGCAATCGCCAAAGGCCTGGAGGTGATGACCATGCCGGCCATACGCGACCTGGCGGCGAAGCGCGAGAACCCGTATGCGCGCCCCAATACCCCGACAATCATGGCAGATGCAATCGAAGCATTCCTGAAAAAATGATCACTCTTTCTTTTCAAGATAATCGGAGGCTTTTGCCTTAGAGATCACGCTTCTTCCAAGATTCTGCTCCAGTTCGGATCTTGCAGCCTTCGCCACATTTCCTCCTCTCTCAGCTACATTGACATGAGCACTCATGCTATCGGGATTCTCCTGTCTGGATATCTCAGTTGTGGAGGCCTCTGCAAGCATATTTAGAGCAAGCTCCACATTGGTCATATTGTCGCGCAACGATTCCTTGTGAAGGCCCTTCAGATCTTTGTATTCACGGGTCTTCATTCCACTCCATTGCTTAGTTATGATGTCTGTAAGGAAAGCATACTGCTGCTCCTTCACGCCGCCGCGTTTCCATTCATCCGTCAGCATCTTACGAATCTCTATACCCCGCAACCGCTGATTTATCCACTGCTCGGAGTAGCCAAGTCGCCTGTAATCAGCCACAGCCTGCTCTATGGAGAGCTCCGGATCCTGCATCTGATCAAGACGCGTAGAGGCCAACTGCGCCATCCATAGCTTAAAAGGCTCAGCCTTAGGCGACGGGACAGACTGAATTATACGGAACATCTCTTCCGTAGTGGCCACATCGGTCAGACGCATCTTGCCATCGGCTGCCTGCATTTTCAAACGGTTACAATTTGTAACCGTTTCATTACCCTCCGCTTTAAGTCTATTTTTCAGCACTTTCCAATACGTTCTTGGATCTGCGCTATCCGTCAATACCCCCACTACATCGACAACGGAGAAATACCACTCCTCCGTTTCGCTGTCCCATACCGTACGCACCTTCCGATCGTCAAAAACCTGTATCTGATTCTTCTTTGTCATGGTTATCTTATTTTAAATTACAAATATATTAAAAATTTTCGAAACACCCTCATCAAAACAGTAGACATCTATGCTGAATGCCGTAAATTGAAGTATTCTTGGCGTTGGTAATGAAAACACAAAGTGATTCAAATAACGAAAATTTGGATATAACGGAATTTATGGTTACTTTTGCATACAAAGACCACGACTAAGCATGAAGACTTTATATATTATCCCGGCCCGAGGGGGCAGCAAAGGAATACCGGGCAAAAACATAAAACCATTTCTCGGCAAGCCCCTGATATGCCATGCCATCGATCAGGCGCGTGGCGCCGGAGCCGATGATGCCGATATCTGCGTAAGCACCGATTCGGATGAGATACGCCGTGTGGTGGAGGAACATGGCCTGAAGGTGCCGTTCATGCGTCCGGATGAACTGGCCACAGACACGGCCGGCACTTACGAAGTGCTTCTGCATGCTCTTGATTTCTACGAAAAGAGAGGGAAGCATTATGACCGGATAGTGCTCCTTCAGCCCACATCGCCATTGAGAAGGACGGAAGACATAAGGAATGCGCTCGCACTATGGAATGATGACATCGACATGGTGGTGAGCGTATGCGAGGCGGCCACCAATCCCTACTACAACGCTTACGAGACCGATGCGGAAGGGAACCTGCACATCAGCAAGGGCGACGGCCGGTATACCCGACGCCAGGATGCCCCTAAAGTATGGGAATACAACGGTGCCGTCTACGTGATGAGCGCCGCCGCGCTCCGCGAGATGCACTATTCCAAGTTCCCGAAAAGGCGGCCATACGTGATGCCCGCTGAAAGAAGCGTGGATCTCGACACGCCGGCCGACTGGCTGCGCGCCGAGCAGATGGCACTCTCAAATAATTGAGAATGGAGAATTGGGAATTTAGAATTTGGAATTATTAGGCGGGATCGGTTTTCGCCTTGCTACGCTTACGCCTACGCGATGGACGCCTCTTGGTGTGCTCCTCGAGCAGCGCGGCATGGCGCTCGGCTCGCTCTTTCCTGCGCTTTGCCTTGTCCTCTTTCTGCTGACGCACCTGCTCCTGATGACGTTCCATCTTACGGCGTCTGTCTTTCCGTAGGCGCTCCTCGCCGCGGGCCTGAATTATCTGCTTGACTCGCTCGGCCACTTCGGGCTCCACTCCCATCCTCTTCAGGAATCTTGCAGCCATAAGCCCACCTACGTGCTCATGGCGCGGATAACGCACTTCGCCGTTGCGGTCGCGCACTTCGGTGCGCAGCATTCCCATCCGGCCGAAGACTGCGGCGAGCCGCTCAGCCTGATCATCAATGCCCTCATCTTCAAGCCGGGCGGCATCGTCGATGCCCGCTTCGAGCAGAGTGCGCCCGTCGGGGTCGCGCTTGGCACTTAGCTCAGCCATCACGGGATTCATGAAGCGTAGGCCTCCGAGACGGCACAGTTCGCCCAGCGACCGGCGTATGTTTTTCCCGAACAGCATCTTCCTGAATTCAGCGCCCCAGCGCTCGCGCGATACAATCGCCAGCCTGTCAATGCTTCCTGCAAGGGCCTCCATCACCGAGGGCTCTATCTCCCAGCCAAAGCGCGCAGCAAACCTGAGGCAGCGCAATATGCGCACCGGATCATCGTCAAACGTCTCGTAAGGATCAAGCGGAGTGCGTATCACACCCTGCCTGATGTCGTGGATGCCGCGCCCCGTCATGTCAAGAATCTCGCCGGTCTTTATATTGCGGTAGAGCGTATTGACGGTGAAATCACGCCTGAAACAATCATCCTTGATCGAACCGCTCACCACTTCGGGACAACGGCTCGTGCGGTCGGTATATTTCTCGGCACGAGTCTGCACAAGCTCTATCTCCTCATCGGGGAAACTGCGCAGGCGGAGCTTGGCTGTACCGAATTTCTGGAAAAGCACCGGAGAGCCTATCACGCGGTGCTTTCTCTCGAGCCAGCGCGCGAAGCCTATTCCACCATTGGGTATATCCACCGCTATATCCACATCGTGAATCTCCGATCCGAGAATCTCGTCGCGCACGCAGCCGCCCACGGCGTAGAGGTGGCCCTCCCACTTCGTGCCGGCGCTTATCTTATGGAAATAGTCGATTATGTCTTTATATTTACGATCTGTCATCTTCTTCTGAAATCGTTAGGCAGCAGGGGAAGATATGCTTTTTCTGAGTTTCCTTATCTGATAGGCAAGCATCAGCGAAGCCACTACCGTGGAGAGATAATCGCCTATCGGGAAGCAGGCCCAAACGCCGTCAAGCCCGTAGAGGGGCGGCAGCACGAGAAGTGCCGGAATCATGAAGATCACCTGGCGCGTCAGAGACAGGAATATGGATTTAGCAGCCATTCCCAGCGACTGGAAATAGTTTGTGGCCACGATCTGGAAACCCACGATCCAGAACCCCACCGTAGTGATGTGCAGGCAGTTGACCGCACATTCTATCTGCTGCTGATCCTGCATGAAAAGTCCGGCTATGACGTCGGCGTTGGTGGCGCCTATCACCGATCCTATAGTAGTGATTACCGCACTGGAAAATGCCGCGAGCTTGAGGGTGCGGAAAAGGCGGTCGAATTTCCGTGCGCCATAGTTGTAGCCCAGAATCGGCTGCATGCCCTGACAGATACCGATCACGATAAAGACGAAAATCGTGACGAAGCGGTTGAACACCACCACAGCCGCCACCGCATCATCTCCGCCGTAGTGCACGAGCGAATTGTTCACCACGGCATTGATGCAGCTGCCCGCAACATTGATGAGAAACGGCGACATGCCGATGTAGAGGATGGATGTGATCACTTTCCAGTTGAACTTGAATGTCCCGCGCTCGAAGTGCAACGTACTGTCTTTCCTGAAGAAGTGCTGCATCACGAATATAGCCGTCACCACCATCGATATGTCTGTGGCGATGGCCGCGCCCTTGATGCCCCAATGAAACCCGAAGAGGAAGAGGGGCGCGAGAATGGAATTGAGCACAGCGCCTATCATATTGGTCCACATTGCCTTGGCCGGATAGCCGGAAGCGCGCATCACGTTATTGTAGCTGAACGTGAGATTCATCAGCACCATGCCGGGAAGCACCCAGAGCAGGAATTCGCGGGCGTAGGGCAGACTCGCGTCGGAGGCGCCGAAGAGCCTCAGCAGGGGATCCATGAAGACAGCGAAGCAGGTGGTGTAAAAGATACCCACCAATATGGTCAGCTGCACCGAATTGCCGAGAATGACGGCAGCCCTGTGATGGTCTTTCTGTCCGAGCACGATCGATATGCGAGTGGCCGCGCCGGCCCCGATAAGCATACCGAAAGCCGTGCCGAGCGACTGCACCGGGAATGTGACCGCAATACCGGCCACCACATTCGGGTCGGCTATGGCATGACCGATCACGATAGAGTCGATGATATTGTAGAGCGCCATCACCACAGTGCCTATCACGGCAGGGAGGCTGTATTTGAAAAGTAGCTTGCCTATAGGCTCGGATGAGAGTTCTTTCAGCCTATTATCCTGAGGGTCGATAGCGGAATCGGATTTTGCTGTCTGGGTCATTTATACTGCTGATTTTGCATTTTTATCGTGGAATACTTCATTATTAACAATCATCAGGCGTTTTTTATTGTTATTAATAATAGGTTTGGTTCCTTTTGCCGGGAATCGCAGGCCTGAAACGTAAAAAATCATAACCCAAAATAACATTACCAACCAAACTAACACAAAGCAGTTATGAAAATCAAATCACTGACATGCGCGTTACTCGCGTTCCTGATGCTTGCAGCAGGCTGTAACACCACCAACCTCGGCAAAGGCACCGCAATCGGCGGTGGCGGCGGCGCCGCTCTCGGAGCAGGTATCGGAGCGCTCCTCGGCAAAGGCAAGGGCGCGGCTATCGGTGGCGCAACAGGTGCAGCCGTAGGTGCGGCAGTAGGCGCTATCATCGGCAAGCACATGGACAATCAGCAGAAGAAACTTGAGGAGCAGCTGAAAAACGCTGAGGTGGAGAAGACCGAAGTTCAGGGTATGCAGGCCATCAAGGTCACTTTCCCCGGCGGTATCCTCTTCGCCACCGGCAAATCAAACATCCAGCCGGCAGCACAGGCAGAACTCAACAACTTCGCAGCATCGCTCAAGGAGAATCCCCTCACCGACGTGGTGATCGGCGGATATACCGACAACACAGGCACAATGGAAGCCAACACCCGCGTGGCCAACGCACGTGCCAACGCCGTGAAGACCTTCCTCGAAGGTGACGGCATCGCTGCCACCCGCATCAAGGCAGAAGGCTTCCCGATGCAGGACTATGTAGCAAGCAACGAGACCGCTGAAGGACGCGCTCAGAACCGTCGCGTGGAAATCTACATCTACGCTTCAGACGAGATGGTGAAGGCCGCTGAAAACGGCGACATCAAGTAAGAACTTGCCATCCGGCTCGTGAACATACCGGTCTGCGCCGCGAAACGCGCAGGCCGGACTATTAATATTCCGGTTCAATTCAAACATCAGACATTTTTCCGACCATTGATTATGAAATCTTTCAGATTCCACTTATTGCTGCTGTCGCTGAT
Source organism: uncultured Porphyromonadaceae bacterium (assembly GCA_947178245.1). Taxonomy (GTDB): domain Bacteria; phylum Bacteroidota; class Bacteroidia; order Bacteroidales; family Muribaculaceae; genus Lepagella. The sequence continues at coordinate 16,116 of CAMWXO010000008.1, read as the reverse complement.
CGCCATGTCTACGCTTATATTCGACACGCCGACCGCACAAGCCCAGATCCTCGTGCCCGACGGAACCAAGGAGAACACAGACTCAATAAAGAAGTCCATGGACATCGGCCCCTTCTTCGGGCTTTACAAAGACAACTACTTCGCTCTCGGCACAGATCCCTTCCACACTCCAAGCAAATACAACTCGGGAGTGAAATTCCAGCTTTCAATCTCGCAGCGGCTCACCAACGCCACGCTTCCCTGGGGAACTTATCTATATCTCTTCTTTTCGCAGAAAGTATTCTGGGAAATATTTCAGAACTCGATGCCGATGAGCGACCTCAACTTCAACCCCGGCATAGGCTGGGCGAAGCCATTCTTCGTCAAGGAGCGCTACATAGGCAAAGCCACCCTCATCCTGGAACATGAGAGCAACGGCAAGGACGGCCCGGCATCACGCTCATGGAACAAGGTCTCGCTCGCCGGAAACGCATACGTCACCGACTGGCTGCAGGTGCACGCGAAATACTGGATCCCCATTATCGACGGCGAGAACAACAAAGATATACTGAAATATTGCGGCATCTTCCAGATGGGCTTCCAGCTCAACTCAAACGACCGCCGCTTCACATTGGGCGCCACTTTCTGGAAGCGTCAGGGCTGGAATTTCAACTGGAACACCGACATCCAGGCCGGAATGCGCATCCACAAAGACGCCAACCAATACTTATACATCGGCTTCTACAACGGATATGGCGAGGGTCTGCTGGCGTATAAGCAATTCCACAATCAGCTTCGCGTGGGCCTCCTCATAAGGCCGCAGTTCTTCTCTGAGTTCTGACCTCAGCGGGCGTAGGCGCCCAAAGCGGGGCTGCCGGAGGCAAGGCGGTCGACTCCCGTCATGTCGAAGCGGCATACCGGCAAGACATATTCCGGATTGCCGGCACCCAGCGCGGGAGAACCCTCCTTGAGGCGGTAATTGAAATAATATTTTTCCCTCTCGGTCTCGAAGTCGGGATTCTCATCCCATACACACGATATGAAGTGGTCGTCGTCGGAGCCTTCCGCGCCGATCAGGACATTGCGCATGAAGACGTCGCTCCCTTCCAGATCAACAGGAGAGATCGGGAAAGTGATGCCGTAGACTATGCAGTTGTCGAAAGCCGCGTTCATGCGTGGAAGTCCGGAGCCGTCGTCGTCTTTCTCCGAGAGATGCAGAAGGGTGACTATCGGGTCGGGCGAGATAGTGAATAGATAATAGTTGGCGAAAGTGCACTGCACGAACTGATGCACGCCTCCGCGCAGACGCACCACAGCCTCGCCCGCATCTGAAAAGCAGCATCCGTAGGCGTTCACATTCCCGAAGTCTGATCTCAGCACGTTGCCCTGAGAATTATGCAGCCAGGAATTGACGAGTGTCAGCCGCGGACTCTCGGATATGGCGCAGCTGTCGAGCACCAGACCGGTGGCGGAAGACTGCATCTCAACGTATTCGATGCGGTTGCCGAACGATTCGGGGCCAAACCGCACCCCCTGCCACTGACCGGAGAGAATCTCGTAGCCCGTATCGGGAAGCACCTCGCCGAGCCTGTCGCCGCGCATGCTGATCATCCTCCCCTGCTCGCCGAGCGCGAGCAATGTGCCGTCGATCATCAGCGCGCCTTTGTCATGGAAATAGACACGGGCTCCAGGCTCTATCGTCAGTGTGGCGCCGGCGGCCACGCGGAGGGTGTCGAATATCACGTAAGGGCGTTCCGAGGTGAACACAGCATCGTCTGTCAGCGTCACCGAGCGAAGCCGCTCCACATTCTGGCCATAGGCTTCGAGCACCACGCTCTGCGTCACGCCATTGGTGAGGAACTCCATCTCCCCCTCCACCCTGAAGGGGCGCGCGTCGGAGTTGGCGTCGATGATGCATTCCACGAATATGAAGATGGAGTCATTGCCGCGTATCTCCACATCGCTGAATGACTCGCCCGAGACGCCATCTACATTCATGGAGAAGATGCCTGTGTTGTCTTTCATCCGTATGCTCGATATGTTGACGCCCTTTGGCGAACGGTTGAACACCTTCAGCCTGAGCGTGGGAGAGCCGAGATCAGTGAAGATGGTGTCAAACCGTAGGGTATCTGTGGAGAATGTCAGAGTGTCATGCGGAGAATCCGTCATGTCATCCGATATACACCCCACCATCAAAGGGAGCCATAATACCGCTATAATGAAAAAAAAGAGAATTCGCATACTTTTCATATACGAAAAACGCAAATCCCGACGTATTTATTTTAGAGGCAGTCGTTCTGCCGTGTAGTTTTCTGATCAATCCGAGGATATGAAATATATGATAGTGGCCGGCGAGGCATCGGGCGATCTTCACGCCTCAAGGCTCATCGAAGAAATCAAGGCCCTCGACGGGGAGGCGGAGTTCCGCTTTCTCGGCGGCGACCTGATGCAGCGCGCGGCCGGACGGAAGCCGGAAATACACATCGAGAAGATGAACGTCATGGGCTTCACCGAAGTGCTTCGCTCGCTGCCTCAGGTGCTCGGCAATCTCCGCAGCGCCAAATCGCTGCTGAAGTCATGGCGCCCCGACCGCCTCGTGCTCGTGGACTATCCTTCGTTTAACCTGAAACTCGCCGCCTACGCCCATCGCCTCGGCATCCGCACCGACTGGCTGATCGCTCCCAAAGTGTGGGCATGGAAGGAATGGCGCATACCCAAACTCAAGAAATACCTGACCCACCTCTACAGCATCCTCCCTTTCGAGCCGGCCTATTTCAAGCGCCACGGCATGGATGTGGACTATGTGGGAAATCCCACGGTGAAGGAGATAGAGCACTCGTTGGGGCACATACCGCCGAAAAAATATTTCATGGAGCGCCAGGGCATCACCGACGCACGCCCCATCATCGCCATCCTGCCGGGCTCGAGACGCGCCGAGATACGCAGCAATCTGCCGCTCATGATAGAGGCTGCCAAGAAGTTTCCCGACTTTCAGTATGTGATAGCCGCCGCACCCTCGGTGCCTGAGAAATTCTATCGGGAAGTGGCTCAGGACACGGGACTGAAACTGGCCTTCGGCGCCACTCATACCCTGCTGAAATATAGCGCGGCAGCGCTCGTCACATCAGGCACCGCCACACTGGAGACGGCCGTGATCGGAACTCCGCAGGTGGTGTGCTACCGAAGCAACGGCTCAAAACTGGCCTACGACCTGATGAAGAGGATACTGAAAGTGAAATACGTCTCGCTGCCTAATCTGATAGTGAACAATTCCATAGTGCCCGAATTGCTTCTCCACAACTGCACACCCGTAAGGATAGAACGCGAACTCGGGCCTCTGCTCATCCCGTCGCCGCAGCGCGACTGGCAGCTTTCGGGCTACAGGAACATGAAAAAACGCCTCGGCACCACCGATGCCTCGAAAATCGCCGCCGAACATATATGCAGTAACAATTGAGAACCCTCCTTGACCACATATCAGCCACCGTGCTTCTCCTTGCCATGATGCTGCTCGGCGCATCGTGCGGCACGAAGAAGAATACCGCCATGTCGCGCCAGTGGCAGGCATTCAACACGCGCTACAACGTCTATTTCAACGGCGACGAGCACTATAAGGAGACCCTGGCATCGATGGAGGAGGGATATCAGGACGACTTCACGCGCATGCTGCTCACCCACCCGGCCGACGCCAGGGCCGACGAGACCATGCCGAAGCCTACGGGCGACTTCAAGCGCACCATCGAAAAGATGCAGAAGGCAATCCAGCTGCACTCCATCAAGAAAAAGCCTCAAAAAAAGTCAGGTTCGGCCAAAGAAAAGGCTTTCAGGGCGCGCGACGAGTTCAATCCCTTTATCCACAATGCCTGGCTCATGCTCGGCAAAGGACAATATTTCAACGGTGACTTCATGGGAGCCGCCGCCACTTTCATGTATATCTCACGCCATTTCACATGGCTGCCCGAGGTGGTGACAGAGGCATTGCTGTGGCAGGCCCGCTGCTACGCCACTCTCGACTGGACATACGAGGCTGAGAACATACTCACGCGCATCAAGGAGAAAGACCTCACCTCCACCCGGCTGAAAGACCTGTATGCACTTGTGGAGGCCTCCTATCTGCTGAAGACACAGCAATATGAGAACGCCATCCCCTACATCACGCAGGCGGCCCGGGCAAGCGGCGGAGTGCAGAAGAAACGACTCTATTTCCTGCTGGGCCAGGCGTGCCGGCAGGTAGGACGCGACGCCGAGGCATACGAGGCATTCAGCAAGGCCGCGAGCGGCATATCTACACCTTACCGATTGAAATTCAATGCCAGGATAAAGCAGAGTGAAGTATATCGCGGCAACGACATCTCAAAAGAGGTGGCGGCGCTGCGGGCCATGACCCGCTATCAGCGCAACAATGAATATCTCGACCAGATATATTACGCCATCGGCAACCTCTATCTATCGCGCAAAGCCACCGCAAATGCCATAGCCAACTACAGCCTGGCTGTGGAGAAATCCACACGCAACGGCATGGATAAGGCACTCGCCAATCTCGCGCTGGGCTCGATATATTTCGACGAGAGAAAATACACCAAGGCGCAGCCCTGCTACTCGGAGGCGCTGCCCCTTCTGCCCAAGACATATCCCGACTACAGAAAGATAGCGCTCCGATCTGATGTGCTCGACCAGCTTGCCGTCTACGCCGGCAATGTGGAACTTCAGGATTCCCTTCTGGCTATCGCCGACCTTCCGGAAGAGAAGCGCCTCGAATGGGCCGAGAAAGAGGTGGAGACACTGAAGAAGAAAGAGAAGGAGGCGGCTGAAGCGGCCGCGCGCGAGGAGGCTATGGCCAACCGCCCGCAGACCAATTCCCCTATCTCCCAGCAGGGAGGCGCCCAGGGAATGCAGTTTAACGCCGACAAATCATGGTATTTCTACAATAACACCACCAAGCAGGCCGGCAAGATGGAATTCCAGCGGCGATGGGGCGCTCGCAAGCTTGAAGACGACTGGCGCCGCCGCAACAAGACATCGTTCTCTTTCGACGACAACGACGACCGGGACGACGCCTCAGGTGAAAAGAGCAGCCCGGAGAACGGCGACACGGAGTCAGCACCGAAGGATGCCAAAAAGACTGATCCGGCCACCGATCCGCACTTCCCGGAATATTATCTCGCACAGCTTCCGCTCTCAGAGGAGGCGAGGGCCACCGCAGCCGAAGTGATTCAGGAAGGACTCTACAATATGGGGGTGATACTGAAAGACAAACTCGAGGATTTCCCGGCGGCACGCGGTGAGTTTGAGAAATTGCTCGCCGATTATCCCGACAATATCTATCGGCTTGACATATACTACAATATGTATCTGATGGCAGCGCGCCGCGATGACGAGGCCGGAATGGAGCTATGGCGCCGGCGCATCATCGAGGACTTCCCCGAAAGTCCTTACGGCTCGGCGATGAGAGACCCGGGATATTTCGATCGTCTGCGCCGCATGCACGAGGTGGAGCATGAACTATATGCAGAGGCGTATTCCGATTATCTCGCCGACCGCAACAGCGAGGTGCACTCGATCACTCGGCGTATGCAGGAGGAATTTCCGCTCTCCGCCATCCTTCCGAAATTCGTCTTCATCGACGCCCTCTCATATCTCACCGAGGGAGACTACACGCAGTTTAAAGACAGGCTCACGGAACTGCTGCAGAAATGGCCTGACACCGACATGACCGACGTGGCCGGCGCCATCCTGAAAGGACTCAACGCCGGACGCACACCTAATTCAGGCTCGGCCAATACCAGGGGTATGATATGGGACATACGCCTGTCTGACTCGGACACTCCTGTTTCGGAAGACGGCCAGCCGGCCAATTTCGAGCGCGATCCCGATGCTCCGCAATTGCTCGTGCTCGCCTATCCGCGCGATGAGATCAACGGTAATCAACTGCTCTATGACGTGGCCCGCTTCAACTTCTCGAGCTTCGTGGTGAAGGATTTCGACCTCGAACCGATGAGTTTCGACAATGTGGGCATGATCGTGATAAAGGGATTCAGCAATTTCCGCGAGCTCGAAAACTACCGGCGCGTGATGACCAACCGCGGCTTTACGCTCCCCGAGGGTGTGCGACCTATCATGATCTCGAAATATAATTTTGAACTTTTGCTGAAAGAGGGACGTTCTTTTGAGGAATACTTCCGCTTCGAGCAGAATGCAGCCATCGAGGAGGCTGAGAAAATAGAGGAGGCCGCAGCCGGAGACGACCCAGCCCTTGCGGAGCCCGATGAGGACGCCCCCGAGGCCGGAGAGGAAGAAGACGCCACCATGCCGGAGCCGGCCGGCGAATCACTTAACCCTGAAAATCCTGATGAATAATGGAAAGAATACTTTGGGCTGACGATGAGATTGATCTGCTGAAGCCACATATAATGTTCCTGAAGACCAAAGGCTATGAGATTGAGACCGTCAGCAACGGCCCGGACGCTCTCGACAAGCTCGACGAGGGTAACATTTCGCTCGTGCTGCTCGATGAGAACATGCCCGGACTCTCGGGCCTCGAGACTCTGGCACGCATCAACCAGTCGCACCCCGACGTGCCGGTGATCATGATCACCAAGTCGGAGGAAGAGAACATTATGAACCAGGCCATCGGAAACAAGATAACGGATTATCTGATAAAGCCCGTCAATCCAATGCAGATACTCCTCTCAATCAAGAAAAACCTCCACAGCGCCAAGATCATAGCCGAGCAGACATCTTCGGGATATATGCATGAGTTCCAGAAGATTTCGGCCGACATCAACGCAGCATCCACGCTGGAAGACTGGATGAACTGCTACAGGCAACTCGTCTACTGGGAGATGAAGCTTTCCGACTCAGAAAGCAACATGGACGAGATGCTGCTGATGCAGAAGCGCGACGCAAATTCCAACTTCACCAAGTTCGTGAAGCGAAACTATGAGACGTGGGTCACCGGAAAACGCACCCATCTGATGAGCCCCGACATCTTCAGCAAGCGCATTTTCCCCATGCTCGACGAGGGGGAGAAGGTTTGCTTCATTCTGATAGACAATTTTCGACTCGATCAGTGGCGGATCGTGCAGCCCATCCTGGCGGAGACATTCAACATAAGCGAGGATCTCTACACCACTATCCTGCCGACATCGACTCAATATGCGCGAAACGCGATCTTCTCAGGCCTGATGCCCCTGCAGATAAAGGAGATGTTCCCGGCCCTCTGGGTGGAGGAGGACGAAGATGAAGGCCTCAACAATCATGAGGAGGAGCTTATCGCGTCAATGCTGGAGCGCTACCGCAGGAAAGACCGATTCACCTATACCAAACTCAACGACTCGCAGGCATGCGAGAAATTCCTTACAAAGATAAATTCGATAAAGGAATTTCCGCTTAATGTGATCGTGATGAATTTCATCGACATGCTCAGCCATGCGCGCACCGAGTCGAAGATGATACGCGAGCTTGCCAACAGCAACGCGGCCTACCGCTCACTCACCGAATCATGGTTTCGCCACAGTTCGGCCGCCGAGATGTTCAGGCGCATCGCGGAGATGGGCTATAAGGTGGTGCTCACCACCGACCACGGCACTATCCGCGTTGACAATCCCATAAAGGTGATAGGCGACCGGAACACTAACACGAATCTGCGCTATAAAGTGGGCAAAAATCTGAACTACAATCAGAAGCAAGTGTATGAGATGAAAGATCCCAAGCGCTTCGGACTCCCCTCACCCAACATCTCGAGCACCTTCATCTTCGCTACCAACGAAGACTTCTTCTCATATCCCAACAACTACAATTACTACGTGCAATATTACACCGATACCTTCCAGCACGGTGGCATATCGCTCGAAGAGATGCTCGTGCCTCTCGTCACACTCACCCCGAAAGGCAACGGATAGCGGATTTTGTAACATTTTTATTAAATGTAGAGGCGGCGCCATAATTCGGTAAACAAGAGAGCTGGCGGCCGCGTTATATAGACAAAAGCAAGAAAATTAGTTTCATGATGTTAGGTTAGTAAAATGTATTATGGAAAACATTGAGCGGCATCCGTCTGTGAAGATGGATGCCGCTTTTCTATCATTCATTCGCCACGCAGCGTGAATATACATAAAAAATGAGCAGCAGGCAACCGAAGTTGACCATGCTGCTCATCCTCTCTCCTCGGCGGTGCGGACGGGACTTGAACCCGCGACCTCCGGCGTGACAGGCCGGCATTCTAACCAGCTGAACTACCGCACCAGTATTTTCCTTATGCAAGGAGTTTGCTTCCGGGAGGTGCATCCCCCCCTTTTGCGAGTGCAAAGTTACAACAAATTTTTCATCCCTGCAAATTTTCCCCAATTTTTCTTGATTTTTATATCCGTACTGCCGAATGGCAGACCTCCAAGACGAAAAATGAGCAACACGTGACCTAAGTCAACAATGTTGCTCATCCTCTCTCCTCGGCGGTGCGGACGGGACTTGAACCCGCGACCTCCGGCGTGACAGGCCGGCATTCTAACCAGCTGAACTACCGCACCAGGATTTTCCTTATGCAAGGAGTTTGCTTCCGAGAGGTTATCCCCCGTTTGCGAGTGCAAAGTTACAACCTTTTTTTGATTCTTACAAATTTTTATTCAATTTTTTTCACATAATTTTTACACCACCGCACTATATCACTATCATTCAACAATATATCACAACCGACACATTGCAGCAATTTTCCCACATAAATCTTTCCGCTTTCTTACCGTAGCAACTTCGGCGTGCAGATTGTTATATCTTTATGATTATCGACTGCCATACCCACCACCCGGCTCCTGATGCGAAGGCTGTGATCAGCACCTCGCCCGTCGGGTTTCGTCCGTCTGAAGGCCAGGCATGGTCTGTAGGGCTTCATCCGTGGGATCTCGACCTCTTCTGCGACTCCTCTTTCCGCATAAAGGAGGAGATCTGGAGCGAACTCGTGATGGCGGCCGCCGCGCCTGGGGTGGTGGCTATCGGGGAATGCGGCATCGATATGGTGCGCGGAGGTCTTCTCGCGGCCCAGATGCTTGCTTTCCGCAAGCAGGCGCTTCTCGCCGAAAGGCTACGAAAGCCACTCGTCATACACTCGGTGAAGGCTCACGACATCATCGTGGGGTTGAAACGCGACATAAATCCGCAGATGCCATGGGTGATTCATGGGTTCCGATATAAGCCCTCGATAGCCGAGATGTATCTCAAAGAGGGGTGCTATCTCAGTTTCGGAGAAAAATTCAACACTGATTCGCTGCTCATCACGCCTCACGACAAGCTCCTTGCCGAGACCGACGAATCGGCTCTGCCCATAGAAGAGATAATCTCGCGTCTCGAGTCGGCTTCAGGGCGGCCTCTGCGCGAACAAATAATAGACAACAGCAAAATCTTCCGCATAAATAATATCTGACAACCTCTATGAACCGAATTCTTACCTCTCTGCTGGCGATGACGTGTGTCTGCCTTCCGGCGCACGCGCTGAGGCTGGAACCTATCAAATACGGAGATATGGAAAACTGGGTGACCCGAAACATCACCGAGTCGAAGATTATCGGCGGCAATCCCAAGACACTTTACGCCATAGGGCCCAAAGCGACGGTGACGGGCAACAAACCATACACCAACCGGGGCGGGTCGCCCTGGGCCTCATCAAACGCCTACGCGAAGGTAGCCGGGGTGGTGAAGGGTTCGGCCACTGTGGAGCCCGCCAAGAAAGGAGGGTCTACCGTGGCGAAATGCACCGCAAAGATGGAGCATGTGAAAGCCCTCGGCATCGTGAATATGGATGTGATGGTGGCAGGAACGATTTATCTCGGGCAGCTGTTCGAACCGGTATCATCCACCAGGGGAGCGTACTCCAAGATGGAGATGGGCATACCCTATACCAAGCGGCCGAAAGCACTGGTCTATGACTTCGAGGTGGACATGCCCAAAGAAAACACCCGCATCAAATCTACGGGCTTCAGCAAGAAACAGACGCTGCAGGGGCGCGACAATGCCGAGGTCTACGTGCTGCTGCAGCGCAGATGGGAAGACAAGGACGGCAACATCTACGCCAAGCGCGTAGGCACGGGACGCGAGCGCTACAGCAAGTCGATACCCTGGACGAAAGGGCATGAGCTCCCGATACACTACGGCGACATCACCAAAGAAGCATTCTACAAGCCCTGGATGGGGCTGCTCGACGGGGAGAAAGCCTATTATGCCCGCAACTCGAAGGGGAAGATCGTGCCGGTGCACGAGGTGGGCTGGGACGCGGCAGACGCCACTCCTACGCATGTGCTCGTGATGGCATCATCATCTTGCGGCGAGGCATTCATCGGCACCGAAGGCCTGACGCTCTATATCGACAACATCTCTTTCGGATTCTGAATCTCCGGAAAACAGTGACATACTGAATTAAAACATAAAACATCAATATGAAGATAGCAATTATAGGATATGGCAAGATGGGCCATATCATTGAAAAGATAGCCCTCGACAGAGGGCATGAGATAAGCGTGATAATCGACCGCGACAACGAGGTGGACATCGACTCGAAGGCGTTCAGGAAGTCGGACGTGGCTATAGAGTTCTCCACGCCCGACACGGCCGTGGCCAACATTCTGAAGTGCTTCTCGGCCGAGGTGCCCGTAGTATGCGGCACCACCGGCTGGCTCAGCCAGCTGCCGGCCGTGAAGTCGGTATGCGACAGCGGCAAGGGAGCACTTCTCTTCAGCACCAATTTCTCGATCGGCGTCAATATCTTCGAGGCGACGAGCCGCTATCTTGCTAAGCTGATGAACCCTTATCAGCAGTATCGCCCCACCCTTGAGGAAGTGCACCATATCCACAAACTCGATCATCCGTCGGGCACTGCGATCACGATAGCGGAGCAGCTGATAGAGGCCTCCGACAAGGTAGACCACTGGAAAGAGCCTGCCGAAAATCCCGAGGGCGTGGCGGTAGACTCCGACGAGCGCACGCTATTCATCACCCACCGGCGTGAGGGGGAGGTGCCGGGTATCCACACGGTGGTGTGGGATTCGCCTGAAGATTCCATCACGATCTCGCACTCGGCAAAAAGCCGCGAGGGATTCGCGTTGGGCGCCGTGATGGCAGCCGAATGGCTTGCAAAGAAGTGCAGGGCGAAACATGTGGGCCCCATAAAGATAGGCTCCACAGGCTCAGGCTTCTTCACCATGAAAGACATGCTCGGATTCTGATGTAATAATATCCCGCCCTCGCGCGTTATTATGGTATGAATCGATTTCTTTCCGACCTCCGTGCCCGGCTCTCGCGGGTGCGCGCCACCCGCTGGGTGCGATTTGCGATCGTATCGCTGCTGTTCTTCTTATGGGTGATCTGGATGGGCAATCCATGGCTCCTCCTGATCTGGCCCTTGCTTATCGATATCTATATCACCCAATATATACCCTGGGGATGGTGGAAGAATACACGCGAGCCGGTGAGGACTATCTTCTCATGGCTCGACGCCATCATTTATGCGCTTGTGATCGTATATTTCATATTCGCCTTCATCGGGCAGAACTATAAGATTCCATCCTCTTCGCTTGAGAAGTCGCTGCTCGTGGGCGATTACCTTTGGGTGAACAAGACTCTCTACGGCCCGCGTGTGCCCCAGACTCCTCTCCACTTCCCGCTGGCACAGCACACCCTACCGCTCATCAACACCAAAAGCTATATCGATTCGCCTCAGCTTAAATATCACCGTCTCGCCGGCATCCGCGACATAGAGCGCGGCGACATCGTGGTCTTCAATTACCCCAACGGCGACACGGTGGCCACCAAAATTCAGAATCCTGACTATTATCAGATCTGCTACGAGCTGAAGCGCCGTGGTGTGGAAGACCCGAAAGCCTACATCGAGGCCAACAAGTCTACATTCGGCGAGATCATCGCCCGTCCGGTTGATAGGCGCGAAAACTACGTGAAACGCGCCGTTGGCCTTCCGGGTGAATACCTCCGGATCAGCGACGACGTGATATATATCGACGACCGGCCCATCGAAGACGCCGAAAACGTGCAGTATAACTACGTGGTGCCCGTCAAGGCGCCGATTGCCGTGGAGGAATGGCAGAAAATCGGAGTGCGCGCAGAGGATTGCGGCTCAAGCCCGATGCAGGTGGAGGGAGTACCCTACATGTTCTACGACGTTCCGCTCACCGCGGCTATGAAAGCCGAGGTGGAGAAATGGCCGCAGGTGTCGGGGCCACTCGTAAAGGAGTCGAAAGCCGGCATCTTCGAGTTTGACGGTATGTTCCCGCTCGGCAACAGTTACGGCTGGACGCGCTCGAACATGGGCCCGATATGGATTCCGAAGAAAGGGGCGACGCTGAAGCTCACTCCCGAAATCCTCCCGATCTACGAGAGGGTGATCCGAAACTACGAGGGCAACGACCTGAGCGTGAAAGACGGCCAAATCTTCATCAACGGAGAGCCTGCCGACTACTATACGTTCAAGATGGATTATTACTGGATGCAGGGCGACAACCGCGACCGCTCGGCTGATTCGCGCTACTGGGGCTTCGTGCCTGAAGACCATGTGGTGGGAAGTCCGGTGTTCGTGATAGCCTCTTTCGACGAGGAGAAAGGCCTCTTCGACGGCAAGATACGCTGGAACCGCATCTTGCGCAGCGCCAACCCGGACAAGGACACCAAATGGAAATGACCGGGATTCAGCCTTCTCCTTACCTTGCCTCCACCATCTGGATGCGGAGCCGGGGGAAAGGCATGAGCCTGCAGGGGCGCGACTATACGCGCACGCTCGTCGGGAGCAACCGCGCGGAGGGGCAGGTGCTGACAGTGCCGGTGGAAGGAGGCTCGTCGGCCGTGAAGCGCGGCCCCGTATCCTCGCTGCGTGTGTCGGGCCACGGCGACTGGCCGCGCATCCATCTCGGGGCCCTGGAGGCCGCCTATGGGAAAGAGCCTTACTTCGCCCATCTCTTTCCGGAGATTGCGGAAGTGATCGCAGACTATCCCGAGTCGCTCACCGAGCTTAACGGGAGGCTGCTCGGCGTGATGCTCTCGTTTGCGGGCTATGCCGACGAGATCGAACATCTGCGGAGCCTCCGCCTCCGTCACCCACTGAGAGTGGCCGGAATCGCCGGGCGTCTGGAGGCCGGCTGCGACATCTCTCATTCTTATCTCGAACCTCTCTTCCGCTTTGGCAGAGACGCAATATTCCTTCTCCTTGATTATGACAAGACTTATTCGGCTTAAAATATTACTCATCGCCATCCTCGCCGCATTAGCCTGCAGCGCGGAGGCCGCCTCCGCGCCTCAGCAGGAAGAGGTGAAGGTGCCCTTCAAGCCGGTGAAGGGGTTCTATCGCTTCGTGGATGAATACGGCGACACGGTGAGGATGACCATCTTCAACGATTTTCACGTATATCCTCCCATGAAGTTCAAGAACAAGAAGCAGGAGGATTTCTACTGGCGCACGGTGCGTGATGTGCGCAAGACACTCCCCTACGCCAAACTCGCTTTCGCCACTCTCTGCGAGACATACGAGTATATCCAGACCATCCCCGACCAGAAGACGCGTGAGAAGCATCTGAAGAGGCTTGAGAGCGACATCTTCGAGCAATATAAGCCTGTGGTGAAGACCATGACCAAGAATCAGGGCAAGATCCTGCTCAAGCTCATCAACAGGGAGACGGATCAGAGTTCGTTCAACATAGTGAAGGCATTTCTGGGAAGTTTCCGGGCCGGCTTCTGGCAGACTTTCGGCAAATTCTTCGGCATGAACATGAAGGCCGGGTTCCATCCCGACTCAAACAAGGACGACGCCACCATCGACCGCATCGCATTCCTAATAGAGCAAGGACAACTCTGAATGCAGCCGACTTCAGAGGCGGGCGTCTACAAGCGCGCGGGGCATTATTCCCTTCACGTCAAACACTACGCCTTCTTCAGGATTCTTCAGGAAGTCACGTATCGGAAGATTGCGGAACTCATCGTGCGCTACAGCAAGAATCACCGCGTCAAACTTTCCTTTAAGAGCCTCGGCGTCGAATGGAGTAAGGCGAAGGCCATATTCCTTTTCGGTCTGCGCGGGACTTGCCCATGAATCGCACACCGTGATGTTATCGGTATAGATCTTCAGCGTGTTGTAGATATCCACCACCTTCGTATTGCGAGTGTCGGGGCAGTTTTCCTTAAATGTAACGCCCAAGAGCAGCACATTGCAGTCTTTCACCGGAATATGGCGGAGATTCATTATCTTCACAGTCCGGTCTACCACATACTTGCTCATCCTCTCATTGACGTGGCGGGCCGATGCGAAAAGGCGCGGCTGCACACCATGCTTCTTGGCTTTCTCGATGAGATAATACGGATCGACAGAGATACAGTGCCCTCCCACCAGGCCGGGAGTGAGAGCCTGAAAGTTCCATTTGGAGGATGCGGCCTCGATCACGTCGTGAGTGTCGATGCCCATGGCGTTGAATATGATCGAAAGCTGATTGACAAAGGCTATGTTCACGTCGCGCTGAGTATTCTCTATGATCTTAGCCGCTTCGGCCACCTTAATGCTGGCCGCCTTGAAAGTGCCGTTTAGCAAGACACTGTTATATACCCTGTCAACGAAATCGGCGGTCTCGGGAGTGGAGCCCGACGTAATCTTGCGTATGGTGGCCACGGTGTGCTCCTTGTCGCCCGGATTGATGCGCTCCGGAGAATAACCTGCAAAGAAATCTTCGTTGAGTCTCAAGCCGCTCACTTTCTCCACGATGGGCAGACATTCCTCCTCGGTCATTCCGGGATAGACAGTAGACTCATACACCACAATATCGCCATTGCCGATCACCCGGCCTACGGCGACACTCGCCGACATAAGCGGCTTCAGGTCGGGGCGCTTGCTATGATCTACCGGCGTGGGCACTGCCACTACATAAAAGTTGCAATCTCTGATGTCTTCAATATCTGAAGTAGCCTTGAAGCCAAATTTGTCGATAGCCTCTGAAAGCAGTTCATCGCCCACTTCCATCGTAGGGTCGTGCCCTTCGTTGATAGCAGCCACCTTGGCTTCATTCGTGTCATAGCCGATGGTGGGAAATTTTGTAGAGAAAAGGCGAGCCAGCGGCAGGCCTACATAGCCGAGGCCGACAACTCCGATTTTAACGTTATTCATGTCGTCAATTCAAGGTTACAATGATGTCTTAGGTGTATTCGGTCGCAAATATAACACATTTCGGCGAAACACTCAAAATAATGGGCCTCCGCATCTGTTAAAATCTGTTAAATTAGCTATAAAAACCATCTTCCTTACTCACATCGGGCCTTTTGCGAAACCTCATGCGCAAAGCAGCAACGAATTTTTCATGTTTTTACATCATTTTTCTACCTCCGGCACCGCGAATCGCAACTATGGTGTTTTCCTCGACGCACCCCGGGTATTATTTAATGCTTGCGCCTGTTAGTTCCGACTGCATTATAGATTATCCTGACAAACGGAGCGCCTGAAACCCTTTCCCCACATTTATAGTGGCCATTCACGGCACGACCTGAACACCTTTCATATTCGGCCCTTAGAATTTCTGACAACCTCTCTTCCTTCTTTTCTTCCCTTACAGCCTTCCTGTCAAGAAAGTAAGATTTGATATCATCAGGAAATAAATTATGCTCACGTCTCAAATGCCGCTTCCTTAATTGGTATTTGATCCACGCTCCACAAATGGTACACTTATAAGAAGAATTTATAATGCGAAGACGTATTTCTTTCTCCGCTTTCGCAATCTTCCGCCTCTGTCTTTCTTTGGCTCCGGAATCCTTACTCATACTTCAAGTCTATGATCTCTCTGAGATTCCGACAAACTGCCCTCAGCCTTTAAAATCCTACTTCGGCAGATGCTCCATCCCATATTTTAATGATCCGGTTGGGAAAACCCAACCAAATCTTTATCCTAAATACCAATAATTTACATCGCTCGAAATTCCGCCTCCAACATTTACTCCTACGGGGTATTGCCGCAATTTGCATCCCCTTGCCTCGTCAGAATCCGTCCTAAGCAGTGTCGCCCCCCAACTCCCCAACTTGTCGGTATTAAGAAAACGAATTTCGAGAAGAAATAGTATCGTTTACAATTATTTTTATATCCCCAAAAGACTTACTCCTAACGTTGATAATAGGTA
>CAMWXO010000007.1 GCA_947178245.1 uncultured Porphyromonadaceae bacterium | reverse complement strand
TAGCAATGGCCGATTTTGTGGACGAACCCTATTGACATTAGTCCTCAAAGATATCGGCGGGTGATCTCTTTACTGAGGTGGCCCGCCGCTTCTGTCATAATAAGAGCCGCCGCGTGCAACATTGCGAGGTGCGTGGCCGTTTTATATTCGTATGCTGGAGTTCTGGAGCAATTGGAAGATAGCGGCCGCGTTTCTCGCCGGCATCGTCACTGTGGCGCTGCCCCTGCTTATAGCCGCCCGGTGGCGCCGAGGCAGAGCCGCGAGGAAGGGGCGGCAGGGTGAGCGGAAAGTGAGCCGCGAGCTTTCGCGTCTGCGAAAGCGTGACTTCATCATACTCAACGACGTGATGCTGCCCGCGCCCGGCGGACGCACCTCGCAGATCGATCACATAGTGGTGTCTACGCGCGGCATATTCGTGATCGAGACCAAAAGCCATGCCGGGCGCATATCGGGGCATGAGAACGGGCAATACTGGCAGCAGCACCTTTCGTCGCAGTCCCGCTCTTTCTTCAATCCGATATTGCAGAACAGGTCTCACATTCGGGCGCTTCGGCGGCTTCTGCCGAAAGTAGACGGCCAATTCTTCTTCTCGGCCATAATCTTCACCGATGCCTGGCGGCTCGACATCAAGGCCGATGACATCGTTGTGGAGCGCACCCTTCTGCCCGACAAGCATATACGGCGCACCCTCATCCCTCAGGAGAGGCGTAAGCGTCGCTGGTGGAATCCGGGGCGCGAGGTGCGGCTCGACAGCCATGTCTTCGTGAGCCTGCTCAGCGGGCTTAATGATGAGTTGCGGCGTCGCCCGAAAGTCATAGGGCGAGACTCCCTGCGGCAGTTGGCCGAAGCCATACGCACGGCTAACATTTCCGACCGCACGGCTCGCCGCGAGCATTTGGGTCTGGTGGCTGCGGCCTCGCGGGCCGCTTCCGAGCGAATGGAGCGCGGTGTCTGTCCGCGCTGCGGAGCACCGCTGGCCATACGCAGAGGGGAGCGCGGCGAGTTTGCCGCCTGCACGAGGTTTCCGGCCTGCCGGTTCACATGCTCCATCGACAGACTGAGGCACTGATGATCCGGCCCCGAGAGGTCAGAGGTCGAATGCGGCCCAGTCTATTTCCGCAGATGAGCCGTAGCAGAGCGTGACCGTGAGGTCGGCGATGCCTGCGGGAGAATATTCCACCGGTGACGATATCTCCATCCACTCTTCGCCGGTGGCGGGAATGGTGACGGTCGCAATCACCCGGTCGGGGTCGCCGGCGGCGACTTTCAGTGATGCTCCTCCACGACTTCGCACACGCATGCCGATGTTGCCGGCCGGCTTGCTTCCGAAGTCCACACGGTCATATCTTACCCATGCGTCTTTATCTTTGAGGATGGTTTTCCAACCCTCAAACTTATTGTCAGGGTTGATGAAGTCGATAGCTGCGCCGTCAGGACTGATGGCGGAGTAGCGGTCGAGCTCTATGTGGCGGCGGGCGTCGGTAACGCCTACGCCGCGGAGAGTGGGTGTCACCTTGTTGATAGAGCCGTCGGCGTTGAAAGAGATGCGGTCTATGCGTGCCGAGCGCCGCTTGTCCATCTCCGGAGAATAGTCGTTGTGGTGATAGAAAAGATACCAGTCGCCTTCATAGTCCACAATTGAATGGTGATTGGTCCAGCATCCGGTGGGCGATTCATCCATAATTATACCTTTGAACTCGTATGGCCCTAAAGGCAGATCTGACATTGCGTAGGCCAGCGTTTCGGTGCCCTCCTTTTCCCTCACCCAGGGGAACGTGAGATAATATCTACCCTCACGCTTGAAAGCGAACGGGCCCTCCTTGAATCCTTCAGGAAGCCCTTCTATCTTCACCGGGGTGCCTGCCAGATGCGTCATGTCGTCGGCGAGAGGCGCGCCCGAGAGGCCCATCCCGCTCCAGAATATGTAACTTCTGCCGTCATCGTCAATCAGCACGCAGGGGTCGATGCCCCTCACTCCCTCGATAGGCTCATCCAGAGGCGTGAAGGGCCCGGCGGGGGAGTCGGCCACGGCCACGCCGATGCTGAATCCTCGTTCATGCCCCTTCGGTGCGGCAGGGAAATAGAAGTAATATTTTCCGTTCTTGCTCACGCAGTCGGGCGCCCACATGGCATACGATCCGGGCTCCACCCAGGGTATGCTGTCTTGGGTGAGTATGACGCCGTGATCTTCCCAGTCGGTGAGGTCGAATGATGAAAACACATGGTAGTCGGCCATGCAGAACCATTCCTCAAGCCTCTCCACGGGGCTGGGAATGTCGTGAGAGGGATAGAGATACATCTTTCCCTCAAAAACGCGTGCCGTGGGGTCGGCCGTGAACTGGTCGTGGATAATGGGATTCTGTGCGTTTGCGGTCCACGTGCCCGCTATGGCGATGGCGGCGGCAATGCGGATGCCGCGCCCTTTGATATGACTGTTTCTTTCCACTCTAAGATGATATTGTGCAGCGGTAAGGCTGATTGTTGTAAGGCGGTTGAACTCAACGCTTTCTGAAATTCCACTTCGAGTTGTCGCTGTTCATGTCGAATTCTCCGAGAGTAGGCGTGCTGTCGGCGATGGATATGAGCGCGAGCTGAGTGTCGCATCCGGGCACTTTCTTAGGCATGATGCGATATGTGCCGTCGGTGAGCTGTTCTATCCTCCATAGTTGCTCGTCGGCACCGGTGAAGGAGGGAAGACTCGTCACTTCCCTGTCGGCGGTTGCTGTCAGCGCGCGGTCGGTGCCGTCGATAATGATCTTGTAGTAGGGTGCGCCCAGGTATCCTCCTGCTTCCGGCACCGCTACCACGGCCCATTTTTGGTGAGGGCGAAACATATAGTCGCCGATGCGCACCTCTATCTCGCCGTCGCCCCAACCGTCTTGCACGTCGGCCAGGGTCTGCGACTCGATCGGGACTATAGGCTCTTCGGTCTTCTCCCAGAAGCGGTGCATCTTATGGGGAATACGCACGAAGTCTACTGCCAGCTCCAGGGCATAGCCACGGCGCTCCGATTCTATCTCGTAGACGCCTTCCTCAAATGGCTCTCCGGCTACGGGCCAGTCGTTTTTCCAAAGCAGCGGCAACACTGCCAGCACGCTTCTTCCGCCACGGTCGAAATCCGCTTCGAAATGGCACGACATCTTCTCCACGCCGTCTTCCTCAATATATCGGCCGAAATGTCCGGGCCCTGTGCGGCGCTTGCCTGCCGCCACCACCATTCGGCCGCCGCCGGCGATCATGTCGCGCCCCACATTGTCGAGATAAGGGCCTGTCACGTTGCGTGAGCGGCCAACCACAATGTTGTAGGTGGAATTGGGGCCGTCGCAGCATGTGCCGTGGGTGCCGAGCAGATAATACCATCCGTTTCGGTAGATAAGGTCTGTAGCTTCGCAGTCTATAGCCACGTCGATGGGCTCATTGCCCTCAACCCGGGCTCCGGTGGCCGGGTCGAGCTCCACCATGCGGATAAATCCGAAATATGTGCCGTAGGTGCACCATAGGCGTCCCGTGACGGGGTCGAGCAGCAGTCCGGCATCGATGGCGTCGCAGTCATCGCCGTCGAGCGATGATGCCACCTCTATCGGTTCGGTATATTCAAAGTCGGGCGATTCGGGGTCGAGGGTCTTGTTCCACATCGTAAGCACGCTCCCCTTGTGGCTTCCCCCCAGACCGCCGCCCGTGGCGCTGTAGGCGATAAGGTATCTGTCGCCTATCTTGACCGCGTCAGGGGCCGCGCCTCCTCCCGGCCGCACTCCGCCGCCATGCCAGGTGAAGCCGTCTTCAGAAATCAGTCCACCACCCCCGGTGCCGAAAGTATAGTATTTTCCGTCGCATTTCATTATGGTCGACGGGTCGTGGATATAGGGTTCGCCTGTCTGTGCGAGGCAGTTTCCTGCGATGCCCGAGGCTGCGAGCAGGCATCCCGTGAGAATTATGCTGTGTTTCATCTTCTTTAAGAGAAAAATCTTGGTTATTTAGTGCTGACGGTGAAGTTGTTTACAGGTTCACCTTTTTCGTTGAGAAATCGCAGACAGAAATCGCTCATCCCCGGGCCGTTGATGATGGCGCCCCTTATTATGTTGCGTCCTTTGCGAAGCGTGAGCCGACGGCTCATGCAGTCGTCCTGCACCATTCGCCTGTCTCCGGATAGCAATACGGCCTCCTCGCCGTCGAGCCACCACATGGATGCCGAGTTGGAGCCCACCGACATTCTCACGTCAGGAATGTCTTCCTCGCAGTCGATGGCCGTGGCTACAAGGAATATGACGCCATAGTGCGGCTTTTCAAGCAGCGTGGCGAAGCGGAACAGCTTCACGTTAAACTTCTCGCTGTCGAGCGAATGCCATTGCAGTGTCTGCTTGCCGAGTTTCACTTTCTCTCCGTCGCGGGGCAAAGTGGCTGCGGAAAAATCCTTGTTGTCAAGCACCTCGCGCAGATAGCTGTCGGTGAAGACGGTGTTGGAGCGGTTTGGTTTCTCTATCGGTTCAAGTATCAGCCAGCGCCTGATGAAGCCTTCGCTGTCGGGCTGCGCCGGCGTCGTAGTGCTGCCAGTGAAATAGGGTGAGAGATCGGGTTGAGCCTTTTTGCGGGCTGCGCTCACTGCGGTGATGCCAAGGATCAGCACCACGGCCGCAAGAAATTTGAGAGTTATACTTCGCATATCGGTGGAGTGGTCATTAGTCGTTGAAAAGCATCGGCAGGAATTCCTTCAGGCATCGGCGCCATGTCAGGAACTCGTGGGCGGTTCCCGGCGAGAGATAAAATACGTTGTTGATGCCCGCTGCATTTAGGCCGTCGCTGAGGTTCTTCACCCGTTCCGGCCCTTCTTCCGAGCCTATGCCCATGAAGAAGGCGTGCACCTTGTCGTTGAATGCCGCGGGGTCTTTGAAGGCTCCGCTGTAGACGGTATCGAGATTGTCGAGGTCTATGTGTCCCATGCCGCTGAATGCGCCTATATGCGAGAACTTGTCGAGATTGTTGAGCGCCGTGTTGAAAGTGAGCAGGCCGCCCCATGAGAGTCCGGCCATGGCGCGGTGGTCGCGGTCGGTGAGCGTGCGGTAGTGGCTGTCGATGTGGGGTATTATCTCATTCACCAGGATTCCGGGGAAGTCGCCTCCGAAGCGCTTCATGGCATCGGGCATGCTTTCGCCCGGAGCAGGACGGAACACCTCGATATTGGCATTGTCCATAACCACGATCATCGGCTTGGCCTTACCTTCGGCTATCAGATTGTCCATTATCAGGTTCATCTTGCCCTGAGCGGCCCAGCTCGATTCGTTCTCGCCCATGCCGTGCTGCAGGTAGAGCACGGGATAGCGCTTGTCGGGGTTGCTGTCATATTCCGCGGGAGTATAGACCACGCAGTCGCGCCATTCCTTGCGGATATCGGAATAATACTTGCTGCGGGCCACATTGCCGTGAGGCACGTCTTTCACTGCGTAGTAGTCGCCTGCCTCGCCTTCGGGAATCTCGATGCCGCTCACCCATTTCCCCATCCCGAAGAATGGTTTGCCGTTGGGGTCGGCAGATGCCACTCCATCCACTATCACCTGATAATAGTGGAAACCCTCCACTTCCGGCTCTTTCGAGACGAGAGTCCAGTTGCCGTCGTCGCCTTTGGTCATCTCCCCGCGGAAAGATATCTCCACTTTCTGCGCGTCGGGGGCATACACCTTGAAGTGCACGCGCTTGTCGGGGCCTATGCGGGGATAATCGGCACCGGATATGTTATGCTCGTTGGGAACGCTACCTTCGGGGTAGGCGTCAGACTGCGCCGTGAGCGTCAGGGGCGCCGAGAGAAGGGTGAGAGAGAGTAGTGCATGGAGTTTTTTCATGTCGGTCGGGTTATATTGATTATGTCTGTTGGAATATTCACGGGGAGATGCCTTCGGCATGTCTTCGTTACTTGCAAAATTAATGAATTGTATTCATACATGGTTGTAAATACACGTCATTTAGATTCTATTTCCTATCTTATAGTGATTCGGGTCTCTCAAATTTGTTAGAATTTGTAGCATGCGCATATCGCAGCCATGAGAAATCCTCGTGTTTGACCTGTATGCGGACGCACACAGATTCTGACCCCACTCCAACCATAGCCTCAAGAGTGTCAGATCGGTGCATCGTTTTTTTTCGATAAAAACATGGTAAAAATTTTGTCAGAATAAAAAATATTCCCTAAATTTGCAACGTGCATCGTCAAAGCGGAGCCCTTACAGGCGGTCAGCGAGGCGGGTACAGACATATTCAAGAGCGTTTATCCGCGCTTGTTCTTGACGGTTAGAAATGTGGCAGTTTCAAAATCACAGTCAGGAATGAGGTGACGATAGGCGCCTTCGGGGTATGATATACCTATGCTGGAGTATGTAGTGATACATCCTCTTGGCGTCATATATCATACAGCGTGAGGCTCCGCGTTGCTCGTTCAACTGTGATGGGCACATGCCACAGCCTCTAACCGTGGGACGAGTACACGATACAGACTCTCACGCTCTTTTTTTTATCCACTAATGCCAATGAGGTGAGTCCGGCGGCGCTTTACATGCCGAATGAAAATTCGATTGTTACTAATGTGGATGTTGCTCACGGCGGTTTCATTCACATCAGCATCGTAGGAGGTATTTGTTCCTACTGCAAAAGGAGACATCGCGCCTTTAAGCAGAGCCGTAGTGATGGGAAATAAGACGGGAGGTAAAAGTCTTTTGGCTGCGTACGGGGCGAAACTCACCACAAGTCTTGTCTTAGACGGAACTTATTCAGCTACGGTAATTCCGAAAAGTTCGTCAGTCTTTTATGTTTTTCTTCCAAAGAACCAATCTATCCAGGCATGGAAGATCGTACCTCTTAAAACAAAGAAGAAAAATCGGGAACTTCCATTTATGAAGACGAGCGCTTACTCGGGTTCTAAGACGCAACTTGATGATGTTCCGGTCATTACGCGGCGGATTTCCGACGAAGTGTATGAACTGCGTGCCAATGCAGACCTTAAAAGCGGAGACTACGCTGTGGTTATGATAGAGAATGGAGTTCCGGCTTTAGTCTATGATTTCAGGGTGGAATCCAATCTGCCTCCGTATCCCTATGTTTCCGATGATGTGGTTATGTCGGAGTTCCGTCCATCTGGGAGCGGCAAGGATAATGCGTCAGATTCCGGATCGTCAGGAGCTCAGGTACTCCGTTGGTTTTTCGATTCAGACCCGCGCGGCGCACGCATTTTCTACCGTATAATTTCCAATGTGCCGCAGCAAGTGAAAAATACCAACGAGTCATATATGACCACGACTCCGCTCGAAGAGACCAGGGCGCTTAATATCCCCGGCCTTACGTATGAGAATTCAGCAGATGTCGTGATAGAGATAAAGCTGACCAAGAGAGGATTTGAGGATCAGGTGAAGCGATACAACGTGCGTCAGGCTCTCGATCAGCAGGAGATCAGCGGTTTCTTTGAACTCGTGGAAAAATAAATTTAAATATTATAATTATGGAATATCTTAAAAAAGGATTTGCATGGGTGGCAGGGTTATGTCTGTTACTGGCCTCATCCATGAATGTAAGTGCAAAGGAATACGAGGTGACATTGGTATCTGATCCCGATGGAGCCACAGTGATTTTGAATGGAATGATCGTGGCTCATTCTACCCCTGCAATCATTCAGTTGGACAAGAAAATGCTCAATCGCAATCTTATGTTCCGTTTCGAAAAGGCGGGATATGAGAGTAAGACTGAGATCATATCTTTTGATAAAAAAGATATGAAGAAAAAACCTGTGGTATACACCAAACTTGAAAGAGATCCTCAGGTGGTGGCTGCACAGAACAAGCAGGTTGAAGTAGCTCGTGTTTACCAGCAGGATCCTACCATTCCGGCAGGTCAGGCTGAAACCCGGGTAAGCCGTGACAATCCGGGTAAGACTGAAATGGAGAGAACGGTTATTCGATGGTATTTTGATTCCGATCCCAGAGGTGCGAGAGTCTTCTATAGGGTTATCTCTAACGTGCCTGCAGAGGTGAAGAATACAAATGAAACCTATCTCACTAACACTCCATACGAAGAGACAAAAGGATTCAGCATTCCCGGCCTTACTTATGAGAACTCGAGAAACGTGACTGTTGAAATCAAAATATCCAAAAAAGGATTTGAGGATCAAGTGAAGCGCTACAACGTGCGTCAGGCTCTTGACCAGCAGGAGATCAGCGGTTTCTTTGAACTGGTTCCGAAAGAGGAATAACATCACACTAACTTCTGGATTGTTCCCTTTTTGAGGTCGTGTAAAAACACGGCCTCTTTTTTTTGATGGCGGATATTACTACATCGAGTCAGCGGATAATCATTTTCCTCACGTTGCTTCCTTCTCTTACAATTACCGTTTCTCCTGCGTTGGCCGATTGGATACGTATTCCCTGAAGATTATACATTTCGTATTGCTGTGAAACGGGTATTGCCTTAACATCCGATGTCATATAGTCCGGGAGTGGGGCACAGGGAGTGGTGTCGCGTTCGGGCTCAGGATATGTAGTGTCGTCATAGACTCCCCATTGCTTTTCAAGCCATTCACATTTTAATTTCAATCTGTTTTTTACTGTCATGGCGGATTTCAAGATGTCCCTGTTGTCGCACACCGGTTTTCCCTCGTCGGGTATGGGCGCATCTTTCCATCTCTCATAGTCGTAAGTTACTGCAGTGCTGATGCGATCAGCCATGATGTCGATATCCTCATAGATGCCGTCGTATTTATTTGACATATACCATTTCCAGGTCTCCTTTACTTTGTCCATGAACATTTCGTTGAGGCGCATGGATGGTATCCAGGCATTGGTAAATAAATAACCGAGATCTGAAAAATATTCATCAACGTGTCCGATGAACGCGTTTCCGAAATCCCAAAGTGGTGAGAAGTGCCATTTCTGATTCTCTCCCCTGTCGCGATACAGGAATGTCGAGCCATTGTATGCCTCTGCATCGGCCATAATTTCCTTAACTATATAGTATCTCGCTGCATCGTCAAGGTCAAGATAATTCCAGATGCCGTCAGATCTTTCACCGATCGCGTCGTTGATGTGATGAAACTGATCTGAGACAAAACGCAGTTGGATGTCGGAATACTGCTCCGGGGTGTCGAATGTGATGGCAATCGTCTTGCTCTTGCCGTCGGGCCTGTTCTTTTCCTCGAATCGTATCTGATTCTGCTCGTAGTAGTTATCCATCTCAACGAGATATCCTCCGCTTACTAAATCAAGATCCGTGGCGTAGTCGTCAAGTTCGGATATCTCAAGCCTTCCTTCTTCCACACGGATTGATTCTGTCATGAAATACAATCCCCGATAGTCGCCATTGATCACTAACTCCAGAGGTTGCTGGTCAGGAGTCCAAGGGAGTTCCATACGTCGCCCGAGGTTAAACCCTGTGAAATTTCTCAAATGTCCTAAATTATCATCGGCATGGGGAAGGATGGCGAAATGTTTGCTTTTCGATAGTCCCAGCAGTGTCTGCTTCTTATCAAGCTTCAATTTAAATGGCTTTTTTGAGTATTTTGTCCGGGTGTAGTTGCCTCTGGCCTTTATCTTAAGAGGTAGAGGATGTTCGCTGTCTCCGATAGACTCGGCTCCTTCTGCGAGCATCCATTCGCATCCGGTGGCATCGAGCCAGTATTCGCCATTAAAATATTCCTTATGTGAGAGATCCTTTGAGATGATCTCATTATCAGGATTTCCATCTTGGTCGTAAACGTTTATATAAAGAACCGGGAGGGTGCCTGATACGCTTGGGGGCATATTCCAGTTTTCTCCTGCCGACACGGAAGTGGTGAGTGTCTGACGTGTCGGGGCATCAATGTCAGCACTCAAAGCCGCAAAGGCATATAAGGAAATTCCGATTGATGAGAGGAGTCGAGTCGGGAATATACGTTTCATTTTTATTGAAGATCGGTAAATTTATGCAAATATAATTTTAATATTCAACATTTGCAAATACAAGATACTTGAAATGGTATTTTTGAGGGGTATCTGTTGCCCCACTAAAAGTAGATTGCGATGGTTTAATTGTTTGGATTTTTACGAAAAACGGCGGTTTAATTGTTTGGATTTTTACGAAAACAGGCGATTTAATTGTTTGGAAAAATTAAAATTCGTATCTTTGCAGTCTGAAACTCAGATATGTATGTATAAAACTAAACCCGATAGCTTGAAAAATCAGGGGCTACCGGGAATCAACGCTACAAAAGTAGTGAATTTATTTTTAATAGCCAAGTATAGTGCATGAAAATTGCGGTTTAATTGTTTGGGAAAATTAAAATCAGTATATTTGCACCATGAATATATCCGATTATACAATTCCCGACAGCGATAAACAAAACTATACTTTCAGACATTTAAACTATACCACATTGTATCTCTCTCCGCTGACGTATATTATTGACTAATGACGTATATTATTGACTAATTATGTATAGACACGACGACAGAACAGTAATCACGCTCGACGCCGGGGGCACGAATTTCGTATTCGGCGCCATGCGCGGTTGCCGATATATCACGGAGCCGATCACATATCCTTCCAATGCCGGCGATCTCGACCTTTGCCTCGACACGATGGTGAAGGGCTTCAGGGAGGTGATAGAATCGCTCGATGAGAAGCCCGTGGCGATAAGTTTCGCATTTCCGGGGCCGGCCGACTATCCAAATGGCATAATAGGGGGGTATCTCCCGAATTTCCCGTCGTTCCGCGACGGGGTGGCATTGGGGCCAATGCTCGAGAATGAGTTCGGTATCCCGGTCTTTATCAACAACGACGGCGATCTTTTTGCCTACGGCGAGGCGCTCTGCGGAGCGCTCCCCGAAGTGAACCATCGGCTGGCCGAGGCCGGAAGCGCGAAACGTTTCCGCAATCTGCTCGGCTACACGTTCGGCACCGGGTTTGGCGTTGGAATTGTGATAAACGGGCAGCTCAACAGAGGAGACAATTCCTGTGTGGAGACATTCTGCCTGCCGCATAAGATGAAGCAAGGCATAATAGTTGAGGAAGGAGTGGCCGTGCGTGCTATCAAGCGTGTATATGCAGAGGCTTCAGGCGACTACGGACACAACTTCGAGCCGAAGGAGATATGCGAGATTGCCGATGGGAAGCGGCCGGGCAACGCCGAGGCGGCCCGCAAGGCTTTCTCGGAGTTTGGCGAGGTGGCCGGAAACGCCATGTCGATCGCGGCCCAGCTCGTGGATGGCCTTATCGTGATAGGCGGAGGAATCACGGCTGCCGCACGCTGGATAATGCCTTCGCTCATGAAGGAACTGCGGTCAGAACTCTCCACGCTTGGCGGCGACAGTGTGCGTCGCGTGCAGATGGAGGTCTTCGATCTCGACGATCCGGTTGAGTTCGAGAAGTTTGCGAGAGGCAATACAAAGAGGATACCCGTCAGGGGTACAGGCCTGACGGTGGAATACGACGACATGAAGCGCATCGGGGTGATGATCTCCCGGCTTGGAGCCAGCCAAGCCATCTCTGCAGGGGCATATTCATTCGCGCTTTCCAAAATTGACGAGAAGGAGGCGCGCGATGATTAAGAAAGAACCTATACGATTCATTCCCTATCTCAAGAGTGTGATATGGGGAGGAGAGAAGATCTGCCGCTTTAAGGGAATCGTTCAGCCGGAGCCGAACATAGGCGAAAGCTGGGAGATATCGGCGGTGCCGGGGCATGAGTCTGTGGTGGACGGGGGCCCCTACAGTGGCATGAGGATTACGGAACTTATCGAATGCTTCGGCCCGGAACTGCTCGGGAAGGAAGTCTTTGCCCGCTACGATGGGAAGTTTCCCCTGCTTGTCAAGCTTATCGACGCCGCCGACAATCTGTCGGTGCAGGTGCATCCCGACGATGATTTGGCCAGAAAACGCCACGACTCGCTTGGAAAGACCGAGATGTGGTATATCATCGACGCTGACAAGGACGCGAAGATATATTCGGGACTCAACCGCAGTCTGACTCCTGAGGAATACGTCAGGATGATGGCCGACAATACAATAGAGGAGGCGCTCGCTGTGCATGACTCGCATGCCGGCGATGTCTTCTTTCTCCCTGCGGGAAGGGTGCATGCCATAGGCGCGGGCAATCTCCTGGCCGAGATTCAGGAATCGAGCGACATAACTTACCGCATCTACGACTATGACCGGCGCGACACGCAGGGAAATCCCCGTGAACTGCATACGGAGCAGGCCCGCGATGCCATAGACTATACGTTTTACGATGAATACAAGTCTGCTCCCGCCGACGCTTCGGTCGCGGATGCCGTGATAGCAGAATGCGGACATTTCACGGTGAGTCGTCTGCTTCTCGAAGGCGAGATGAGTCTTGAATACAATGAGGATTCTTTCACGGTGCTGATATGTCTCGCCGGTGAGGCCACGGTGGAATATGAAGCGGGAGAAATGAGGCTTAAAGCAGGAGAGACGGTGCTTCTGCCTGCGGTGCTCAACAAGTTCCGGCTTAAAGGCAACGCTACGCTTCTTTCGGCACGCTCCTGATTGGTGGCGGAGCGGAGTGAAATTATCCCGATCAAAAATATTATCGCAATATGGAAAAATTGGCAATCTCTGATTTGGAAAATAATGCGGCTTATCAGAATATACTCAGCCGCACGAGCATTAGGCGCTTTGCCGACCGCGAAGTAGACGGCGCCTTGAAGGAAGCGGTGGTGCGTGCCGGCATGAGCGCGCCTTCGGGTGTGAATATGCAGCCCTGGGAGTTCGTTTTGATTGACGATGCCGATATTCTGCAGGCTCTCGCCGATGCTCTCCCATACGCAAAGATGACTGCCGCCGCTCCCTTTGCGGTGGCGGTATGCGGCAACGAGAGCCGCTTTCTCGAGGGCGAGGATTCCACTCTCTGGGTGCAGGACGTGTCGGCGGCCTCCGAGAATATCCTTCTCGCGGCCCATGCGCTTGGACTGGGAGCCGTATGGACTTGTCTTTACCCGCATGCCGACAGAATGAAGGCTGCCTCTGATATCCTCAGCCTTCCTGAGGGAATCATACCGTTTTCACTGATTCCGGTTGGCTATCCTGAAAAAGAGCATGCCCCCATATGCAAATGGCATCCCGAGCGGATGCACCGCAACCGGTTTTAATAATCCCGATGGTTTTGCCATGTAGTTCTTCATTTTTAAGGCAATGAAAGGAATAGGCCCGGCAGGGTTAGGCTCGATGTTATTCTCTCTTGCAGTATGCGCGTTGTTGAGCAAGAAAAAACACCGGAGCTCTGCGTCAAGCGCCTTAGCGCAGGAAAGGAAGCGGAGAAAGCGCGAGAATATTGAGAGAATGAAGAATGTGATAGCGCGCTTTGAAGGATACACGGCAGAGGTGCTTCCTTTTAGCGTGATTGGGCAAAAAGAGGTGGCGGCCTGTCGGAAACTCAATCCCGGTAATAAGGTCGAGATCCGCCTTGCTGACGGAGAAATCAAGGTGTATGCAGGAGGCGAATATATCGGTTGGCTCTATCCCAACTCAGATTCGAGACTTCTGCAGCTACTCGAGGAAGGGGTGCGCTTCTCGGCATTTCTTGGCGGTCGTGATCCTGACTATCTGTGGAATCTCGAGGTTGATTTCTGCTCACTGATAATTTTTTATAAACTTCCCGGTGTGCCCCCCACTAAAGTGAATCTCGAATAGAAAGCATGTATGCCGCGCCATGCCAGCGCATAGAAGATAACGTTATAAATTTATGATAATGAAAAAATTAATTCATCTTGCAGCGATAGCCCTCTTGCTGGCCTCCTGCTCAGACGACAAGGGAACTGTATCGATCCGGCTTCCCGAAGATTTTCAGGAGAAGACTCTTGTAGTAAGCCACATCACGATCAAAAACATGTTTGACGCCACTCAGGTCGAAGATCTGACCGTGATCTACGACACCCTCGCGGTGAAAGACGGGGTGGCCAAACTCCGGCTTGATCCGGCCGGGCCTTCCCGCTACAGTATCGAGCCACCGGTGCTGACCACCATGCAGCCCGAATTCTATGCCTCCCCCAATGAGTCTCTGACCGTCACTATCGAGAGTTTCGAACCTCTCTCGTTCGACGTCAAGGGCTCAAAACTCATGGAGGGTATAATGGCATATCATGCCGTGGTGAATCCCATACGGTTGGAATACATGGAACTCGTAAGCCGCAACACAGACGATTCTTCTGAAGATCTGCAGGAGAAGATGAAGGAATACATGGATCGTCAGGATGACGCCATCAAGAAATTCGTGGCCGACAATCCGGATAACCCTGCTGTGCCGTATGTGATCACAGACCTAAGCGGGGATGATTTCAAGAAATATTACGATGCTATGACCCCGGAGGCCAAGAAGTCAATCCTCAAGCCGTTTGCCGATGCCTACTACAAGCAGGTAGAGGAAATGCTGACTCAGCGTGAAGAGGAGGAAGCACGCAAGGCAGAGGTGGCTTCGGGAAAGATCGAGGCTCCCGGGTTCACGCTTCTTGATCCGGCAGGCAAGATGGTGAGCCTTTCCGACTTCCGCGGAAAATGGGTGGTGCTCGACTTCTGGGGCAGCTGGTGTGGCTGGTGTGTCAAAGGATTCCCGGCCCTGAAAGAGGCTTATAAGAAATACGGCGACAGGCTCGTCGTTATCGGCATCGACTGCAACGAATCTGAGGAAGACTGGCTTGAGGGCCTGAAGAAGTACGAACTTCCCTGGATCAATGTCTACAACGGCATGGATCGTGCCATCTACGAGGCATATAACATTACCGGCTTCCCGACAAAGGCCATCATTAATCCCGAAGGCAAGCTCGTAGACCTCACCACTGGCGAAGACCCATCTTTCTTCACCCGCCTGGCCGACTTCATGAAGTGACACGCATTCGTGTCTGACCCACGCCGCCCCCGGACTTTTCGGAGTCACGGGGGCGACTGTCTATAAATAGCTGAAGGTCTTCATGCGCGCTGATTCATTTTTGCAATATAATCCTTAATAATTATAAAAAAAGCGACGTGGGCAAAACCCGTCGGCATGTCAGCACGTTTTGGTTTCAAAGTTAGATCCTAATTTGAAGTGATACATGGCGACTACGGCAACAATCCCGGCCGTGCGGCAAAGTTGGGCGCCGACTATGCTTTGGTTCAGGCTCGCGTGAATCAGATGCCGCACAGCTGACAATATATAAAAAATTATTCTGCAGGAGGGTGCATGAGAGTGCATCCTCTTTTGTATTCAACGGCTGATATGCTCAATGTCGATAACACCGGGCATACTCAGCCGATTTTCTTATTTCCTTGAAGTAACCGCAGTAGACGGAATGAGGTAACTACTATCTTGCCACCAATGTCTTTTTCCCATTGATGATGTATAGGCCACTTGGCAGATTGGAAAAATCTGAATATAGATTCCGCATACTCATTCCCGACAAGGAATATACAGCGACTTCATTGTCTTCATACTGTGTAACGGAAGGGATTGATGCCAATGCTTCGTAGTTTATTTCATTGAGCCAGGTTTGAATCAGTGATTTTGCATTTGAGGTTTGTGAACTACGAATCCATAGGCTCGGTGAGATAAATTTACCGTCAGGAATCAGACGGTGTGCATCGGCTTCAACTCCGCTGATACCGCTGCTTGCGCTTGACACGATGAGACCGATATTCTTACCGGCCATCTGTGCTCCGTATTTGAACAGGAAAGTCTGCATCGGGGCTGCCATCTGGCTCCACCATAAAGGTGCGGCTATTATTACCGTGCTGTATTCATCCAGGTTTACTTCGACAGGATCAATTTCAGGATATGATGATGCGTTATCAGGATTATTGCGTATTGCGGCAATCTGTGCGCTGCCTATTGCGTAGTTGTCTGCGGCATAGTCAAGACCTTTTTCCGCCGGCTCGATTTCCAGCACATCACAGTCTATCTGTGATGTCAAGGTGTTTACTATACTCTTCACGTTATTGGTGTAGCTGTAATAAGCTACGAGAGTCCTGGCATTCATGGCAAAGGTGCAGAAACAGGCCGCCAATGCAAATAAGATTTTCTTCATTTGTATATATTTGTATAATTATCAAGATTAGTGTCCTACCTGTTTCTGCTGCTCTGCGTTGTAACGGTCACCCACCACGGGGATGGCAGCCACACGCGTCTCCAGCTCATCCCACTCGCTGTCGGCAAGCGCGAAATCAAATGTGTGCAGGTTTTCTTCAAGATGTGAGATCTTCGTGGTGCCCGGTATAGGCACTATCCACGGAGCCTTGTGGAGCAACCATCCGAGCGCAACCTGTGAGGATGTCATGCCGCGCGTGCGTCCGAAATCCTGAAGAACGTTGACAATGCGGTAGTTCTGCCGCATGGCATCGGGCTGGAAACGTGGCAATGTGTGGCGGTTGTCGTTGTTGGTGTCGAAAACGGTGTATTCATTGATACAGCCTCCTAAGAAGCCCCGGTTGATCGGGCTGTAAGGCACGAAGCCTATCCCCAGTTCCTTGCATGTGTCGAGGACTCCGTTTTCCTCTACTAGCCTGTGCATAAGGTGATATTCACTCTGTATCGCTGTGACCGGAGTGACAGCATGGGCTTTCCTGATAGTTTCGGGACTCACCTCGCAGAGCCCCCAACGCTGCACCTTGCCCTCCTTTATAAGGTCGCCTATGCACCCGGCAACCTCCTCAATAGGGGTGTTCGGGTCAAAGCGATGCTGGTAAAACATAGGTATGGAATCCACCCCAAGGCGACGCAACGAACCCTCGCAATAACGACGTATGGTTTCGGGTCGACTGTCCTGCCTTCCTGTGGCCTTGCCGTCAATCACCTCGTGTCCGAACTTTGTTGTGACGTTGACGCGGTTCTTGTAAGGTGCAAGAGCCTCGCCCGCAAATTCCTCATTATTCAGGGGGCCATAGATGATGGCCGTGTCAAAAAGTGTCACGCCCCGATCCACTGCCTCGGCGATCACCCGCTTGCGCATCTCCTTGTCGGGATATTGGCTGCGGTTGTAGGTCATACCCATAACACCGAAGCCCAGGGCAGAGACATCGAAAGCCGCTTTGCCGGAGCCAAGAGTCCGATGTGGCATATCCGTATTCCTCGCCATGTCCTTTCCTGTGAAGACCCGCTCGGCTGCCTGAACCTTATTTAGCGCAGGTTCAATGGTCAGGGTAGCTCCCAATGCCGCTGCCGCTTTAAGAAAGCCACGGCGGCTTATTCTATTGTCGCTCATTTCTCTATCTCAATTTTCTTGATTATTTTCGCCGGATTGCCTGCCACCACAGTCATTGGCGGCACATCATGGGTCACAACGCTCTGTGCCCCGACAATGGAGCCGTAGCCAATCCTTACACCGGGAAGAATGGTGGAGTTGATACCGATCCACACCTTATCCTCAATCACAATCGGACGGCCATACGTGGCACTTCTGTTATCGGGTTTAGGGTCGTGGTTGATAGTGATCAGATTGCATTTCGGGCCGATGAAGACACCGTTGCCTATAGTGATGCCGCCACGACCGAAAAATGTGCAGCACTGCTGTATGAAGCAATCCTTGCCTATGGTCACTGGCTTGCCGTAGTCGACATAGAACGGCGGCAGAACGGTGGTGCTTTCCGGCAGGGGCTTGCCAAGTATCTTCCCCATATACACGTGTACCTCTTCGGGCGACTTATAGCCGGTGTTCATCTCGGTAGCCGTCTTTATCGTATCGAAAATGTCCGCAATCAGAGCGTCATAGCCGGGCTCGTTTGGCGATACCATCTCGCCGCTTAGATCTTTTTCAAAAATATCTTTCATATCCGTGTCGGTTTTATTTCCAGATGCAAAATTACAAATAAAGCCCCACAGCTGATTTGCTGTAAGGCTCAATTGTGTTTGTCATGAAGCTCAAACTGTCCTTTTTATCACTCTTGCCTGATTTCCTGCCAACGATTGTGTCTGGCTCACCATCGTGGGGCTCGACACTTGACGCCCCTACAACGGCATTCCCTCACACTCCCGGAAGAATTCGATTAATATTCTTAAGCCATCATAAGCACATTTGGCGATATGCCATATTTCTTCTTGAAAACCTTTGAAAAATGCGACAGATTCTTGAATCCGACTTTGTAGCACACATCCGTCACGCTGTCACATCCCTGTCTTATCAGATCGTAGGCTGTCTCCAGCCTGCGGTTGATTACCCATTTAAGAGGCGATAGCTCACTGACTTTCTTGAAATCGCGCTTAAACGAGGCAAGGCTGCGACCGGTATAGCTTGCCATTTCCTCCATAGACAGCTCCTGCATATAGTTGTCGATCATGAACTCCATCAAGTCAATCTTCCACGGGTCAGCGAAATCAAAAAGAGAGGCGTATAGATCCGGATCTGTATTAAGAAGCACATATAGGCCCTCGGTCATCTTCAGCTTCAAAACGGCATCCGAGGGTTTTGTATCAGTGTCAAAATAAGGTATGATTGACTCAAACAGACTCTTTATGTCAGGCCTGTCAGACGGAAGACGCATGAGGCTCTTCCGGTTACGTTTTGCCCCTTTCGGAATCGTCCGTCTGTCAATTCCGGAGTAAAATTCACGCAGGAATTTCCTGTTGAACTTCAAGACAATGGAATGGTAAGGCACACTATCCTTCACACGCTTCTGAAGCATCATTCTATTGTCACGGCGCATGAACGCGCAATCACCCGGATGAAGAATGATTTTCTTTCCATTATCGGAAATCTCAAGTTCGCCCGAAACCAAATATATCAACGTATGCTCCGAATTGGCATGAGCGCATTCCTTGTCGTCAGTGAAATAGCTGGCGATGAACACATTCGAGTAATCAAGCACTTTCAAATTTTCCATATATCAAATCTAAGAGAGTGCAAATTTACAAAAATAATATGATATTCGCTTTGTTGAAAGGCTCAAACTGTTTTGTTGAAAGGCTCAATTATTAATAATACCTCAATTTTTTTGCATGACAGGGAGTGCTCAGTCGGGCATGCCGAACTTTCTGCCCTGCTTCACGAGCCGGCGGTCGAGCGTCTCGGGCGCATATTCCCAGTAGGGCTTCATCTTGTCTCTGAACTGCGATGCCCCGCACAGTCGCTCTTCAAGCAGGGGCGCCATCTCCCGCATCAGGTCGAGATAGGCCGCGTTGCGTTCGGCTTCTGTAAATTCACGGCCGCTCCTGAACTCTGCAAAAAGCGAGGGCCGCGCCAGCAGACCCCGGCCGGCCATGACCCCGGCGAAGTCTGACGTGAGAGCGGCAATGCCGGCGGGCGTAGCGACTTCGCCGTTGTATATCACAGGATGCCGCACTCTCGTGGCGAATGCGGCAAGCTCGTCGGTCAGCAATTCACCCTTATACTGCTGCCGGGCGGTGCGGGGATGCACCGTGACGTGGCGCAGCGGCATCCCGTTGATGATATCCGCCACTTCGAGGGCTTCGGCCGGGTCGTTTACTCCGAGACGCATCTTCACTGAGAATGTCACCTGTGAGGCATATTCCGCCATAGCGCACGCGATGGCATCGAGCGAGTCTTTCCGAAGGAGAAGGCCGGCGCCGCGCCCCTTCTTCACCTGCGGGGGAAACGGGCAGCCCAGATTCATGTCGATGCGCGTGGCCCCGGCCTCGATGAGAGTATCGGTGAGAAGTCGCCATTCTTCTGCATCGCGGAAGATGATCTGCGGAGTCACGTTGATGCCGTTGTTGAGATCGGAAGTGAAATCGCGCAGGTCGCGCCTACGCGCCTCGCCCTTCTCCACGCGGATAAACGGCGTGAAATATTCCACATCTCCCTGCTCGGCGCCAAACATCCTGAAATGCATACAGCGCCAGTGAGCCTCGGTCAGCCCCTGAAGCGGAGCCGCCATGAGCCGGAATCCCTTATCCATGTATCACCAGTTGTCGGTGCGGAAGGGGATGAGAGGGAGATAATTGCCTCCGTGCACGTTGCCGGGGAGGAAATCGGCCCAGCCGTAGCGCACGGCCACAGGCTCGGGAACATCCTTGCTCGACACCACAAACTCATTGGTGCGCCATTCAAAGGTGACGTTGTCGGCCGGGTGGAATACCTTGTCGGGGCCGGCTATCTCGAAGCCCTCGATGTCGTAGTTGCGGCAGATGCCGTCGCCGGGGGCGTCGATGGCAACCCGGGCCGTTCCGTCTTTTAAGGTGTGGCTCTTATAGCGCGGGCTCACCACCGGAAACTGTGTTTTTCCGTATGTCTTGTTGAGGGCCAGTTCTGCCAGACGCTTGCCGGGAGTGGCCTTGTCGGCCGGGTGTATGTTGAAGCGCTCGTAAGGCTTGGCGGCGTCGTTCATGCACACCACGCCTGAGTTGGGGATGATCTCGGTCGATTTCCATTGTGCCTCGCGCAGCAGGGGAGCGGCCGGCGCGTCCTTGGGCGACTCATAGTCGTAGGGAGCTATCTCTACCTGATAGAAGGGGATGTCACCCTCGCCCAGTTGCGTGCGCCAGTGATCCACCATGGTGGCGAGACGCTGAGCGTAAGTGTCGTGCTGCCCCACGTTGGAGCAGCCCTGATACCAGATGATGCCGTCGTAGGTGAAATCTTTCACCGGATTGAACATGGCGTTATACATCAGTACGGGTCTCAGATAATGCGTCATCTTTTCTATCTCCTCAGGGTCGAGCGAGACGTCGGCGTAGGTCTCCACAATCTCGCGCGGAGTCCAGCTTTCCACCTTGGCGCCGCCGTAGGCACAACGCACTATGCCCACAGGCACGTCGAGCACATCGTTCAGGCGTTTGGCGAAAAACCATCCTGTGGCGCTATATTCAGGCGAGGATTCGGGCGACGGCACAGTCCATGCAGCCTCCGCATCCTCCAGCGGGGTATAGCTTTGCTTCAGCGGCACTGTATAGAACCGGATCTTTCCTGCACGCTGCCCGGCCTGCGCTATCTCATCGTAGCCGCCTTCAGTGCAGCAGCCTCCGAAGCCTTTCAGCGGCATCTCCATGTTCGACTGCCCCGAAGCGAGCCATACCTCTCCGATGAGCACATTCTCGATAGTGAGGGGCGTGCCGTCTGAGATCGTAATGCTATATGGTGTGTAGCTTCCGGCCGGAGTGTCGATCTTGACGTTCCATTTGCCTTGTTTGTCGGCTTTCGTCTGATAGGGACGGTTGTTCCACGATGGTGTCACTGTCACCGTAGCCCCGTCATCTGCAGTGCCGTAGATGTTGGCTTTGCCGTTTTGAGTGAGCACCATATTGTCGGTGATGAGCGAGCCCGGGGTTACTTTTGCCGTCACTGCCGGCGTCAGCATCAGCGCAGAGGCAGCCAATGCCAGAGTGAGGTTGAGTCTTAAAGAGGTAAACATAGATTTCGGTGATTTTGATATATGATGCAAAACTACAAAAAAAAACCGTATCCGCAAAATCCGCGGCATTTCCGGCCACATTTCTCCCGCGCGCCGTATCACATAATGCAGGAATGTTACGTTATATATCAGGAAACTTACATAAATACGCGATATCATATATCGGCGGCAATCACAGATTACTATGGCGCTCCGGCGAATCAATAACATATTCCGGCTTGACGATAAGAGGGATCTCAGGATAGATTCAATCAAAGGCCTGCTGATTCTTCTCGTGGTGATAGGGCATCAGATCGAGCCCTTCATTGAGGGATCTCCCGTGGTTCACGCTGTCTTTCTGCTGATCTACTCGTTCCACATGCCGCTGTTTGTGATGATAAGCGGCTATCTCACCAATCCCTCGGCCGACAGCCGCAAATTCTGGCGGGGTGAACTGATTCTTTTTGAGGCGCTCCTGGTGTTTCAGACCGTCAGATGCCTATTGACCACGCTATATTTCGGATTCAGCTGGAGAATGCTCATCACTCCGGAGTGGACACTTTGGTATCTGCTCTCGCTCATATTCTGGCGCCTTTTCCTTTTCGTGGCTTATCGGGTGAATAATACCCGCAGTGTTATGCTCGTGTTGCTGGCAGCCTCCGTGGTGATGGCGCTCGCGTTCGGATTCATCCCTGTAGGTACGGAATTTTCATTTCAGCGTACGTTCTACTTCTTTCCTTTCTTTGTGACCGGCGCGCTCCTTTGCGATCTGCATAAGCATAGCCCCTGCTTCCGCCCCTCGCGCAGGGTGTTGGTCATCGCCGCTGTCCTGTCGGTGGCCTGCATGGTTTATTTAGCCTATTCAATAGCATCACGCCCCGAGCCCTGTCCGTTTTTTGGAAACAGTTGTTATCGAGACGTCTCCGACATGCTGACCCGCTTCTGTTGTCTGGTGGTGGGGCTGTGTATATCCCTGCTGATTTTCAGATATTTCAAGACCTTCAGGATCTTTGCGCTTCTCGGCGCTTCAACCCTTACCATCTATCTCTTCCATACCTTCATCGTGGAGCGGATATCATATAAAATCATTCATGGCGGAAGCATTCCGGCCGATATATTTACCTTGACGGTCATCTCCGTGCTCGTGACCAACGCATTGTTCCTCTTCTCCAAAGTCCCGCTCAGCGCATGGCTCATCAATCCCTTCACCCGACTGCACGCCCGCCTCAACTCGCGCCGCAAAAGATGATATTTATGGTATAGGTCAATATATATCAGCTGATTCCCGCGGAGGATTGGGGAACCCGGTACCATAAAAGGAGATCCAACATGAGCCGGGGTGATAATTTGATAAAATCGCCGGAACATAAGCCACACTTATGTTCCGGCGATTTACCTTATCTTGGAGCGATGGATTATCTTGCCTTATTCAATATGATGTTGAATTCATCGGCTCCCTGTAGCTTGGCCCTGAGCGAGAAGTAATCTCCTTTCATCTCGACGGGTGCCATCTGTAGTGCGGTCCAGACTGCATCCGGCACGTTCTGCACATACATGAACACCACAGATCCTCTATTACCACTCATCGCCACGATAAGAACGTCATTGCTGTTCTCACCCGTAGGCTCTGCATATACAAGGCCGGCCACGAAATTATTACAACCACCGTTGATCATACGTAGCATAGGTACCTGATTGAGGATGGTAAATGCGGCATCTCCTGTTTCCTTAATCTGAGCGGCATTGAGATTGTATGCCGTTGCAAGATTGCCGTCAGCGAGTGTAAAACCATAGTCAGGCATTGCTGATATGTCCATCGGCAGATTATAGTCAGGAGCAGTGACTGATACATTAGGGATATTTGAAAGGGCCTTGTAGGCATCCTTAAGACTCATGGCCGAAGCCCCGAAAGTCATCCCTACAAGGGCTATCAATGCAAGAAGTGTTTTTTTCATAGTAAATAATATTTTAATGATTTTCAAAGATGAAACACCTCTGCTACAGGGAATGTTCACCCTGATCACTCCCTCCACCGCGCAGCAGGTTTGTCGCAGGTGAAACGTCCATCTCCTTCATCAAACTGCTTTTGCCAATATTCGCGGATTCTCTTCATGTCTTGTCTATTGATGCCATGATATTACCGGTATGCTTGCTACTGATACTCGTTTTTATTGAGATTGTATTACTCTTATTTGTTTCGCGCGTATTACTATTATTTGATGTGTTTGCAATACTCGTTTATTTTGCAAAGTTAGTAATCATCTTCCGGTTGTACAAGTATTTGAAGTGCTTGGTAAGGATAATATTCTTCAAATATGAGAAACCCATCAATGCCGTTGAGCAAGAACCGGGGGATTTCACCGACTTTAGCGAACCCAAGTAAAGTAACGAAACAGCGTGTCCGGCTGCGTGAGTTGGCAAATCCTTCCTAAGATAATATGCACCGTAAATACGGCGTGTGCCATGAATATCTGACGGCAATGTGTGAAAGCGTAGTGGATTCAACGCATATCAAGTCTCTGCTGAAAGGTGCGTTGATCGATAAAATCAATGACCGCGAAATGTTCATGAAAGGCATCGACTACTCATATTACTACGAAGCAGAGTGGATGTTACAGTTTGTGCTATAAATATATCGTTCTATCTCGAGCATCCCAATACGCCCCACACTTTCCTCATTATTCCCTAAGAATTTCTTATTAGCGAATATTTCGAAAAGTAGTATGGGTGTTGATTGAGGATTTATACTGTAAAGATACAATGCTACCTTTCATGATTCCAAACATTTACACCCTCCATAGAGCATATAACTGTGCACATATAGCTTATGATTACAGTGATAGAGCAATTACAAAAAGGAAAATCCCGACTCTCAACGCTCTCGCGTCAAAAATCAGGATTATATCTTCAGCATTAGAATTACCGGAAATAGTATGAAATCCAATATATTATTGCAACTACAAAAATAATAAAGTATAATATTGCTTCTAATATGCTATTCGATAGTCCATCAAACAAACCTGTGATTAGATAAAGAATCCACGAGATAAAAGATACAATACTAATAGCAAAAAAAATATTAGTAAGCCATCGATAAATTTTTACTATTTCTATCAGGTTCCACTTGTAAGAATTTTCTACACCATATAGATATCCTAAAGCGTACGCTACAAGAGGGCTCTTATGTCTAACAGTTCCGGCTTGGCTTATTGGTAAGGAATCTAAGTCGAGATTTATAATTTCCTTTCATTATAGACCGGATTTGGTTTTCAAGAAGTTATATTTCGATGTCTGACTTACATTTATATGTCATCCATTACCTTTGATTCCTTTTCTTCACTTCCAATTCTTGAATTAATAGAATCTTCATAAAGGACATGCAACTGCTCATATTCACTTATGTCCAACATTATCCCTCCTAAATCAGTTTTAAAAAAAGAAACATAATGACATTTATCATTTGCATTCTCAGGGTCCCACAACTCTTAAAAGGAT
>CAMWXO010000006.1 GCA_947178245.1 uncultured Porphyromonadaceae bacterium | reverse complement strand
ATGCAGCGCGGAGCGCTGCTGTTCGTGAGATAACCACGGGCTTCAGCCCGTGGACTACGCGCACACTTACATTAGCCTCGGAGAGGCGCATTTTTCCCTGCATCTGAAATGCGGGAATGCACACTATGGCGCATCCCCGCATCTTCATGCAAACTGATTTGATAACAACATTATTTGGAAAGCTTCACTGAGTCTATTGCCTCGCCATCGAAAATATATGTCACTGCATATATTCCCGCCATTTTTATTGAGCCTTAAGACTGAATATTTACGGCTCTTCTTCAACGGGCAACTGAATAATCTCTACGTACGCACCGTAAGTCACTACATAATTCTCCTTATGTATTTTTATAACACCGGATTGCCCCGGATAAGAAACAATATGCAAGGCAATGTGTCTTGTGCTGCCGGTATCGTTTTTCATCAGGTTGATTTTAATCACGGGCTCACCGTTCTCATGATAAGTCCAAATATGATAACAGCCATCAGATTGGAATTCGCTCATTTTTGTTTTATTATAAACTATCTGAGCAGTAAATCCTTCTTTCCATTCATCCAAATGGTCGATCAAGAGATTAGTAGGTATATCCATTTCCGGCTTTAGAACTGATTTCAGTTTAAGTATTATTGTCTGTTCATTACCGTCATATTGGAAACATTGGACGCCGCTCTCGTCGGGATGCATACACTCGATTCCTCTCCCTGACACATCCTTGAATTCATAGCAACCTAAAGTTTCGTATGGAGGGTTAGGTGCCTCACCCTCATCGCATCCGGTAAGGAATACTGATGCTGAGATTATCCCGATAATCAGCGTTAATAGAGATCTTAAAGTTTTAATTTGTAGCATATCTATATAAAATTTATTAGAG
This sequence comes from uncultured Porphyromonadaceae bacterium, assembly GCA_947178245.1. GTDB lineage: Bacteria > Bacteroidota > Bacteroidia > Bacteroidales > Muribaculaceae > Lepagella. Next base: position 24,794 of record CAMWXO010000006.1, on the reverse strand, counting down.
TCTATCGAATTGTATTGTTGAATTTTCGAGATGTCTTTTATATATAAGATGCGAAATTAATAGAAATACTGCATGAGTATCAAAAAAATTTTTCTTATTCGTGTCGTTTTGTGGATTTCGCGCCTGTTATGCTGAGGGATTGGCGTATGGTAGGGATGCTCCCCGGAGCATCCGCCCCCTCGGGGAAAGCGGCTGCATCAGGATGCAGCCCTACCTCCCTGACCATCCTTGTAATATACTCATTGTAGCCACCCGAATGCTGCCGATGCCGTCAGGCGGTTTGTCGGATGTGAGACCTCGCCACAAAGCACCTATCCGAGCCGCCCCTCACGGATAGCGGTAGCATCACTATTCTACCGCCACTACATCACCACCTATTTCCAGACATTATTATGATTATGGCTTTTGTCCTTTTATTTTTTTGATTAGTATTTTTTTATTAAATTTGCATAATCAATGTCATCAGGCTTTTTTACTTGTCTTAGACTCATTTGTGCTTCAAGCTTGAAGTCTGTGTTGAAAGTAGCGTGTCAATGAATAATTTGTTGAAGATTAATTTAATCGGATATTATTGCAATGAAAGAGGATGGAAATATACAGGAAATGCAGCCATCGTTTGAGTCTCTAAAGAAAATTGGAGAACTGGGAGAACCTTATTGGAGTTCCCGCGATTTATGTGACGCCATGGGATATTCTGCTTATTGGAAATTTCGTCGTGTCATAGATAAGGCCATTAAGGTCGTGTCTGAACAAGGTCTTGATGTCGGATCTCATTTCAAACCTGCGGTTGAGATGGTGAAAGTTGGGAGTGATGCTTTTCGGCGGGTAGAACTTTTCCATCTGTCGCGGAAAGCTTGCTTAATGATTGCTGACAATGCTGATGCAAGAAAGGTTCTTGTCCGGAATGCCCGACATTATTTCTCCGAATCGTCTCTTTCAATTGGATTGAGTTCTAACGATCAATCATCCAATATTTTATTTTATAAGACACCGCAAGGGGAAACGAGAATCGAAGTCATATTCAATAATGAAACTTTTTGGATGTCACAGAAGCGGATGGCTTCCTTGTTTGGTGTTGATGTAAGAACTATTAATTATCATTTATCTCATATTTATGAGTCCGGTGAATTGGAAAAGTCTTCAACTATCCGAAAAATTGGGATAGTTCAGACTGAAGGAAATCGTGACGTAGAGCGTAGTCCTTTCTTCTATAACCTTGATGCAATTATTGCAGTGGGTTATCGTGTGAATAGTTTGAAAGCCACGCAGTTTAGAATCTGGGCCACATCAGTTCTTAAGGGATTTATCATTAAAGGATTTGTTTTAGATGATGAGCGCTTGAAACAAGGTCGTCATTTTGGAAAGGATTACTTTGATGATTTAGTTGAGCGGATTCGTGAGATACGTGCATCGGAACGTCGTTATTATCAAAAAATTACAGACATATATGCCGAATGCAGTGTAGACTATGATGCACATTCGGAAGAAACCAAGCAGTTTTTTAAACTGGTGCAGAATTTGATGCATCTTGCAGTTACAAATCATACTGCCGCGGAGATTATATATAATAGAGCAGACGCGGATATGCCGTTTATGGGGCTTACTTCCTGGAAGAAGGCTCCTGATGGCAGGATTCAAAAATCGGATACTGAAATTGCAAAAAACTATCTTTCCATAGAAGAGGTAAGTCAGTTGAATGCCATTTCAACATCTTTTCTTGATATAGCCGAAGCAAGGGCACAAAGACATATCCTCACGACAATGACGGAATGGAAAGAGCGGTTGGAGTTATTTTTATCGACAATGGATTATACGGTTTCTTCAAGAATTGGATCGGTATCTCATGAGAAGGCTATAGAAAAAGCTCATTCTGAATATGAAAAATACAGAGTAATCCAGGATAAAACATTTATTAATGATTTTGATAAATTCTTAAAGTCTTGCAATAGTGATCCCTTGCTCCCCTTTGATATTGATCCAAAGCAATAAAAAAATAGTCTTTATTTGTCAGGTTGCATTAAAGTTATTAATTTTGTGCAGTTAATTGGATATAGTGGCGCTTTGATAAGCGAGTTCCATTAGTTCAATTATGAGTGGTGACTATCAATAATCAGCATATATGCCAAAAGATCAGACAGTACTGTTTCATTCCACAATCTTCGGCCCCATCCGCAGCCGGAGGCTTGGCGTCTCGCTCGGTGTCAATCTGATGCCGGCCGACGGAAAGGTGTGCTCGTTCGACTGCCTCTATTGTGAGGCGGGGTTCAACTCACAGGGGCCCGGTAAGGCCGGGCTGCCGCTGCGCGAGCAGGTGCGCGGGCAGCTTGAGGCAAAACTCAAGGATATGCACTCGGGCGGTGAGCATCTTGACGTAATCACGTTCTCGGGCAATGGCGAGCCTACGCTGCATCCTGATTTTGCGCACATCATCGACGACACCATCGCTGCGCGCGACCTGTATTTCCCCGAAGCGAAGGTGTCGGTGCTCACCAATTCCACCCGGATATTTGATTCCGGTGTGGCCGACGCCCTGAAGCGGGTAGACAATAATATCCTCAAACTCGATTCTGCAGTGGAGCAGACCATGCGCCTGATCGATCGGCCTAATTCAGCGGAATTTACAGTGGATAAGGTGGTGGATGCGCTATGTGAGTTCGAGGGCACGGGCATCATACAGACCATGATGCTGCGCGGCTCTCACGAGGGGCAGCCCGTAGACAATACCACCGAGGAGGAAGTGCGGGCGCTTATAGAAGCCTATAGGAAAATCAAGCCCCGGGAGATAATGCTCTATAGTCTCGACCGCTCCACTCCGGAGGAGAATCTCGTGAAAGTGGAGGCCGACGAACTGAAAGGAATAGGGGAGCGCATCGAGCGCGAGACCGGAATTAAAGTGCAGGTGAACTGATGGATGCGGTTATTATTCCGAAGCCTCTCGCCGAGGGGTCGAAGGTGGCTCTCATAGGGCCGGCCAGCAGGATAAAGCCCGAGATTGTGGAAGGTCTCATCGGCGTTTTCAAAGAGGATGATGCCTTTCGCGGCATCGATCTTATAGTTTACACCTCAGCTCTCGAAGCTAATGCCTCGGGCTCATACGCGGCTTCTCTCGAGCAGCGTGTGGCCGACTTCCGCGATGTCTGGGCCCGGGACGATATAGATGGCGTGATCTGTGCCAGAGGCGGCTATGGATGCGTGCATCTGCTCGATTATCTTCCGGCAGATTTCATCGCCGCTCATCCCAAGTGGCTTGTGGGCTTCTCCGATGTCTCGGCGCTCCATGCCATGCTCCATAAGGCCGGGATTGCGTCTGTGCATGGAGGCATGGCCAAGCAGCTTGTTGAAAACACCGATTGCGGGTATGCCCCGTATCGTGATGCGCTTCTGTCCATACTGAAGTCTGCCGCGCCGCGTGCAGAATATCGTGTGGCTCCCCATCCGTTCAACAGGGCGGGGGAGGGGAGTGGTGTCCTCATAGGTGGCAATCTTGCGGTGCTCAATGGTCTTGCCGGCACTCCTTTCGATCTGATGGGTGAGTGCAAGGCAAAAGACTCCATCCTTTTTATCGAGGATGTTTCGGAGCCTATCTATGCTGTGGAGCGGATGCTGTATCGGCTTTACCTACAGGGTGTGCTTCATTCGGCGCGCGGCATCATCGTCGGACAGTTTACTGTATTCAAACCTGACAGGAACTATGATGCCATGTATGACATGATCCATGACCGTTTCATACAATGGAAGGTGAAGTGTCCTGTGGCATTCGATTTCCCGGTGGGGCATTCCCGGCGCAATGTTCCTATCGTGGAGTCTCTTCCTGCCTCACTTGCGGTGACTTCCGAAGAGGTAGTCTTAAAAATGGGGTGAAACTGATGGCCGACTGAAAATTTTCTGCTCCGGTGTGTGAAAAATTGTGTGGGAGTGCCCGAATGCTCTGAAATATTAAATTCTCAGACGCTTAAAATGCGTTTTTAACGGAATTAATATATTGTAAACTAATATATTGCTGAGTTTTTCAACATCGGCGGCGCGCGTCTGCTCCAGGCGTTGATTTCCGCTCATTTGCTCAATATTTACATTTTTTGCAGAAATTCTTTAAAATGTCGCCGAAATTTGTTATTTTTGCGCAAGCGGAGAGCAGATGTAACTCCGCTTGATTTTTTATGATAGAATTTGAATGCAAAGGTGTAGCGATGCCCGAAATGGATGTCGCTCTTGTCTCGCGGTGGATATGCCTCGTGGCCGAATCGCATGGCCGCGCGGTAGGCAACCTGAATTATCTCTTTGTGGATGATGAGGAGATTCTCGTGGCCAACCGCCAATATGTGGGACATGATTATTACACCGATATCATAACCTTCGACTATTCACGCGCCGGCCGGATAGCGGGCGACATACTTATATCGCTCGACACGGTGGCTTCCAATGCCGAGAAGTTCGGCGTCGCGTTCTTCAGGGAGCTGCTGCGCGTGATCATTCACGGAGTGCTTCATCTTGTGGGCATCAACGACAAGGGGCCCGGAGAGCGCGAAATAATGGAGGCTGCCGAAGACGAGGCGCTTTCACTCTGGGATCAACTGACAGCTGAGAGAGATGAATTTTGAATTCGATGTGATAGTGATTGGAGCCGGCCACGCAGGTTGCGAGGCGGCTGCCGCGGCTGCCTCGCTCGGCTGCCGCACCCTGCTCATAACTCCGGATATGAACCGGATAGCTCAGATGTCGTGCAATCCGGCTGTAGGGGGAATCGCCAAGGGGCAGATAGTGCGCGAGATCGATGCTCTCGGCGGACGCACCGGAATTATCGCCGACCGAACCGCCATACAGTTCAGGATGCTCAACCGCAGCAAGGGGCCGGCCGTGTGGTCGCCCCGTGTGCAGAGCGACCGCACCCGCTTCATCGACGAATGGCGCAAGACTCTTGATTCCATCCCCAACCTGCATATCTTCCAGGATATGGTGACTTCGCTCGATATTCACACGGTGGAGGTGGAGGGGAGCGCTCTGCGCCATACTGTGACAGGTGTGCGCACGGCGCTCGGAATCCCGTTCAAGGCAAGGCGTGTGGTGCTAACTGCAGGAACTTTTCTTAACGGCCTGATGCACTTCGGCCGCACTCAGATAGCCGGAGGACGCATTGCGGAAGCCGCGTCGGAGGGCGTATCCGATCAGCTACGCAGTCTCGGCATCCGTGTAGACCGGATGAAGACCGGTACGCCCGCGCGCATCGACGGCTCCACCATCGATCTCTCGCAGGCCACCGCGCAGGCAGGTGACGACGTTGTGCGTGAAGATGGCTCTGTGGAGCGCGATTTTCACAAATTTTCCTATCTTCCCGAAGTGAGCCGGAGTCTGCCGCCCCGAGATTGCTACATAGTTCACACCGATAGGGAAGTGCACCGCGTGCTCAACGATAATCTTGCTGATTCGCCGCTCTACAACGGCCAGATCAAGAGCATAGGGCCCCGCTATTGCCCCTCGATAGAGACTAAGATCGTGACTTTCGCCGATAAGGAGAGCCATCAATTGTTTCTTGAACCGGAAGGGGCCACAACGCATGAATTTTACATCAACGGCTTTTCAAGTTCCCTGCCCTGGCAGGTTCAGGTGGAGGCGCTTCAGAAGATTCCGGCCCTGCGTGAGGTGCATTTCTATCGCCCCGGCTATGCCATAGAGTATGATTTCTTCGACCCCACGCAGCTGCGGCATTCTCTTGAGTCGAAGGTGGTGTCTGATCTCTATCTTGCCGGTCAGGTAAACGGCACTACGGGATATGAGGAGGCCGCGGCGCAGGGCCTGATGGCCGGCATCAATGCCGCTCGTTCCGTCAAGGGGCTGCCTCCGGTGGTGCTCGGGCGAGATCAGGCTTACATAGGAGTGCTGATTGATGATCTCGTGACGAAGGGTGTGGATGAACCTTACCGTATGTTCACGAGCCGTGCGGAATTCCGCATACTTCTCCGTCAGGATGATGCCGATTTGCGTCTGACTCCCCTCGGCCATGAGATAGGTCTTGCCTCTGATGCCCGCTATGAAGCGATGAAAACGAAATATGAGCAGCGCGATTCTCTCGTGGAGTGGTGCGAGACTCATTCCGCGAGGCCGTCTGAGGAATTGCAGGCTTATCTGGAAGAGGTCGGTACAGGACGCCTCTCCGGTTCGGTGAAAGTGGCCGATCTCATCCGGCGCCCTCAGTTAAGTTTCGCTTCGCTTCTTCCTCTCGTGCCCTCCCTTGCCAAGCGCTGCTCTGAAGTGGAAGCGGCAAGAATGGACGAGATAATTGAATCGGCGGAAATATTGATAAAATACAGCGGTTATATATCACGGGAGAGGGAATCGGCCGAACGAATGCAGAGGTTGGAGAAAGTGCGTATGCCGGCCTCAATCGATTTCTCTTCCATCTCCGCGCTTTCCACAGAGGCCCGGCAGAAACTTACACGCATCCGTCCGGAGACGATAGGGCAGGCGTCGCGCATCCCGGGCGTTTCTCCTGCAGACATCAATGTGCTGCTCGTGATGCTGCGCAACTGACGCATTATAAGAGGGATGGTAATGAAATGTTTCACGTGAAACATGCGCGCGGCTTCGGCCGCAGATGAAAGTTCGAATCATTTAAAATCTAAGATATATGAATACAGAAGACCTCAAGGGGCTCATCCGTGATGTGCCCGATTTCCCCTCGAAAGGAATCGTTTTCCGCGACCTCACCACGATGATCAAGAATGGAGAGGCGCTTCGCTGCATGGGCGATGCTCTTGCCGAACTTTACAAAGACAAGGGTGTGACGAAAGTAGTGGGTATAGAGTCTCGCGGCTTCATCGGCGGATCGATACTCGCCGATCGCCTCGGGGCAGGATTCGTGCCCGCGAGAAAACCGGGCAAACTCCCGTCGGTGACGGTGAAGGCGTCATACGCGAAAGAATATGGAGTGGACACCATCGAACTTCATAGCGATGCCATCTCCACTGATGATGTGGTGGTGCTTCACGACGATCTTCTTGCCACGGGCGGAACCATGAGCGCGGCATATCAGCTCGTGAAGTCGATGAATCCGAAGAAAATCTACATCAACTTCGTTGTGGAGCTTACCGGTCTTGACGGCCGCGCAGCCCTTCCGGAGGATGTGGAGGTGACAACGCTTCTCAAATACTGACAGAATGACTGACATATCCTCCGATCTGCTCGCCGGCACCGGAAGAGACATCGATGAACTCGGCGGTTTTAATCTTGAGATAAAATCTGACAGGACGCCGGAGGATATCCGCAACAACCGTCCCGGCGCCCGGCTCAGGGAGAAGATACTTTCGCTCCCCGAGAGCCCGGGCGTGTATATGTATCTCGACAAGAACGGCACGGTGATCTATGTGGGAAAGGCGAAGCGTCTCAAGCGGAGGGTGTCGTCTTACTTCAATCGCCGCCACGAGATCAACCGCACCAATCTCCTTGTCAGGGCCATCGTCGACATGCGCTTCATAGTGGTGCATTCCGAGGAAGACGCGCTCCATCTTGAAAGCGCGATGATCAAGGAATACCAGCCCCGCTACAATGTCCTGCTCAAAGACGACAAGTCGTATCCCTGGATAGTGGTGACGAAAGAGGAATTCCCCCGGGTGTTCATGACGCGCGAGAAAGGACTCCCCGCGAAATACTATGGCCCGTACTCCAACGTGCAGTCGGCAAAGGTCGTGCTCGGACTCATACGCGAGATATTTCCTCTCCGGTCATGCCGCCATGCGCTCACCGAGCAGGGGATAGCCCGCGGCAAATACTCGCTCTGCCTCGATTATCACATAAAGAAATGCGGAGGCCCCTGCCGCGGCTTCATCAACCGCGACCAGTATGGCGAATATGTGCAGCGCGTGCGCGCCATACTGCGGGGTGAGACTGTAGAACTTGAGCGGCATCTCAAGGCCGAGATGCAGGCTCTCAGCGACGAGTTGAAGTTTGAGCAGGCGCAGGAGGTGAAGGAGAAATATGAGGCCGTGAAGCGCTACAACGTGAAGAGCGTCGTGGCCACGACCGAGACAGCCGATCTCGACGTGTTCGGATATGAGGCTGCCGACGATGAGGACTCGGCCGTGGTGTGCTTCATGCATCTCCACAACGGCGCGGTGATACAGAGCATAAATCTTGAATACAGGCGCTGCTCGGCATCTGCGAAAGAGGAAATACTTTCGATGGCTATGGCCGAGGTGGAGCGCAGGTTTACCCGAAAATTCTCCGATGTAATCGTGCCTTTTCTGCCCGATGTGGAGTTTGACGGAGTGCGGTTCACGGTGCCTCAGCGTGGCGATCTGAAGAAAGTGCTCGACGTCGCCTCCAAGAATGCCGCGCAGTATCTGCGCGATAAGGAGAAGCAGGCTGAGGCCCTCGATCCGGAGCGGAGTGTGGACAAACTGATGGAGACTATGAAACGCGACTTCAGGCTAAGCGTGCAGCCGCGCCACATAGAATGCTTCGACAACTCCAATATCCAGGGCACGAACCCTGTGGCCAGTTGTGTCGTGTTCCGCAACGGAAAACCATCGAAGCGCGACTACCGCCATTTCTGCATAAAGACCGTGGTGGGAGCCGACGACTTCGCGTCGATGAAGGAAGTGCTCCACCGCCGCTACACGCGCATGATGGCCGAGGGCGAGAAATTGCCCGACATGGTGGTGGTGGATGGCGGAAAGGGTCAGCTCAGCGCCGCTGTGGAAGCATTCGACGAGATGGGAATACGCGGCGAGGTGGCCCTCGTGGGCATTGCCAAGCGACTCGAGGAGATATATTTTCCCGGCGACTCGCTGCCGCTTTACATAGACAAGACCAGTCCGAGCCTGAGGGTGATACAGGCCCTGCGCGATGAGGCGCACCGTTTCGGAATCACTCATCACAGAGACCGCCGGTCGAAAGGCCAGACCGTATCGGAACTCGATTCCATCAAGGGCATTGGCCCTGCCACCCGCACGGCACTCATCAAGGAGTTCAAGAGCGTTAAGCGGCTGAAAGAGGCCCCTCTCGACGCAATAGCCGGAATCGTGGGCAAGTCCAAGGCCGGCATCGTCTATTCCCATTTCCATCCGGCTGAGTGAGAGATCGCCCCGAGGCCGGCCGGACGTTTTTTTCTCACCGATATGCCGTTTTCGCCTGCATATCGGACTTTTCATTTTCATATCTCTGAATTTATTATTAATTTTGCACCATGCAAGCGATAATACCGCCCGTAGCACGGGAAGACATTGAGCGAGAACTGACGCCTGAGCGCTTTCTTCGCCACAGCAACAAGGGAGACAATCATCTCTACGTTGTCGATGCGCACTGCGCCCCCGCGGTGATGCGCGAGATAGGGCGTCTGCGCGAGGAATCATTCCGGCAGGCAGGAGGCGGCACAGGTGCGCCACTCGACATAGATGAGTTCGACACGATGCCCGAGCCATGCCGCCAGCTCATAGTGTGGAATCCGCGCGAGCGCGAGATACTGGGCGGCTACCGGTTTATCACGGGCGACAAGATAGACATGTCGTCGGGCGTCCCGCGCATAGCCACGTCGCATCTTTTCCGCTTCTCGACGCGGTTTCTCACCGAGTATCTTCCGCAGACTCTGGAGCTGGGCCGCTCATTTGTGGCGCCCCCATTCCAGAGCACCAAAGCCGGCACACATGCCCTCTTCGCGCTCGACAACCTTTGGGACGGCCTCGGTGCGCTCACGGTGATATATCCCGAGATGAAATATCTCTTCGGGAAGGTGACGATGTATCCCGCTTTCGGACGCCGCAATCTTGACATCCTGCTCGGATTCCTCCTCAAGCACTTCCCCGACCATGACGATCTCGTCACTCCTCTGCGGCCCGTCTCCACGGCGGCACTCTCACCCGAGATACAGGGCCTCTTCGCCGGCAACAGCTATAAGGAAGACTACCGCATACTACATCACCTCATACGCGAACAGGGGCTCAACATCCCCCCGCTCGTAAATGCCTACATGAGTCTGTCGCCCACGATGCGCGTATTCGGCACCTCGGTCAATGAAGAATTCGGCAATGTCGAGGAAAGCGGAATATTCCTCACCATCGCTGAAATTCTCGACGAGAAGAAGATGAGGCATATCGAAACGTATAAAGAAGAAATAAGCAATGAATAAGGTACTCGTCACAGGAGCCGACGGATTCATCGGCTCCCACCTCACGCAGGCCCTTCTTGCCGAAGGCTGCGAGGTGCGGGCACTGGCCCAATACAATTCCTTCAACTCATGGGGATGGCTGGAAGGGATAAATCATCCCGGTCTTGAAGTGGTCACCGGCGACGTGCGCGATCCCAACTATTGCCGACATATCGTGAAGGGGATCGACACCGTGTTTCATCTTGCAGCTCTCATCGCCATCCCTTACAGTTATGTGGCTCCCGACTCATACGTAGACACCAACGTCAAGGGCACTCTCAATGTCTGCCAGGCCGTGCGTGATGAAGGTGTGTCGCGGCTTCTGGTCACATCCACCTCCGAAGTCTACGGCACGGCTAAATACGTCCCCATCGACGAGCGCCACCCCAAGCAGCCGCAATCGCCCTACTCCGCATCCAAGATAGGGGCCGATGCCATAGCCATGAGTTTTCACAATGCCTTTGAGACGCCGGTCACGGTCGTGCGTCCGTTCAACACCTACGGGCCACGCCAGTCGGCGCGTGCCATCATTCCCTCCATCATCACCCAGATAGCCTCCGGCGAGCGGCGCATCAAGGTGGGAGATCTCTCACCCACGCGCGACTTCAACTATGTGGAAGACACGGCTGCCGGCTTCATCGCGCTTGCGAAGTGCCCCGAAGCCGTAGGGCGTGAAGTGAATATCGCCACAGGCGTGGAGATATCCATGCGCGATACGCTTCAGACCATAGCTCGCCTGATGGGGGCCGACGTGGAGTGGGTGGTGGATCAGGCCCGCCTCCGCCCCTCGGGAAGCGAGGTGTTCAGGCTGCTCGGCGACAATTCCCTCATCACGTCGCTCACTCCGTGGCGCCCGCGTTTCAATCTTGAGGAGGGGCTGAAGCGTACAATAGGATGGTTTACCGACCCTGCAAATTTAAAACAGTATAAATCAGGAATATACAACGTATGAAAAAGATAAATATCCTCATGCTCGGTGGAGCGCGCCGGGTGTCGATGGCTGAACTTTTCAAGCGCAGCGGCGAGCGCATAGGCCGGGAAGTGAACATCATCAGTTATGAACTTCTCGAGCAGGTGCCCATCGCTCTCGTGGCTAAAGTAGTGGTCGGGCCGCGCTGGAGCGATCCCAACGTGGTGCAGGATATAGTGCGCGTGGCGAAGGAAAACGAAGTCGACATCATACTCCCATTCGTAGACGGGGCCATCGAGATCGCTTCAAAAGTGAAGCAGCATCTTCCCGACGTCTTCATCCCGGTGGGCGATTTCGAGACGAACCGCATCATGTTTGACAAGATAGAGGCGGCCAAGGCCTTCGAGAAAGCCGGCATCCCTATCCCTAAGACGTATTCCGCCCTCACGGCTAAGATGCCGGCCATAGCCAAACCGCGCAAGGGCTCGGCCTCGCGCGGCATCAAGGTCTTCCACACGCTCGACGAGCTGATGGAACTCCGGAATCTTTCGGAATATCTCGTGCAGGAATATATCGAGAACCGTGAGGAGTACACCGTGGACTGCTACGTGTCGCAGCAGGGCGAGATACTCACGGTCGTGCCCCGGTGCCGCCTCGAGGTAATGGGCGGAGAGGTGACGCGCACCATCACCTGCCGCAATACGGTGCTCGACGGGCTCTCGCGCCGCGTGATAGAGACATTCAATCTGCGCGGACCTGTCACTCTCCAGTTCCTGCATGATCTCGACCGCAACAGATATCTGCTCATGGAGGTGAATCCGAGGCTCGGCGGTGGAGTGGTATGCTCCATCTATGCCGGGGCTCCCATCACTGACTATATCATCGACGAATCGCGCGGCATAACGCTCCTTCCATGCGACGACTGGGCCTACAACACCCTCATGGCACGCTATCAGAAGGAGGCGATTTTCTACGAATCCTGACATATCGCGCTGAGTAATGTCTACAGACCGGATGATTCTGACGGAATCACGGCTCTTTCATTTAAGACTATAGAAACGGCAATAATACCCTTACCCGGTTCGGCAGGAATCGGGTAAGGGTATTGGTATGTCATATCAATAAGTTACCTCAGTCCTTGTCAGCAATTATATCCGGCCCGTCATGGATATGATATGTCCCGGTCTCTATCCTTCCATGTCCAAGCACGGGCCCTTCGGTATATGAATACAGAGGAATGTGCAATTTGAGCCTGTCCTCAATTCCGTACCTTAACGAGGGCTGGTTGGCTTTAAGTACAAGGATTTTTTAAATGAAAGAGCCGTGTCAAAATATTGAAGTTTTTTTATTTAAATCTTGCATAATACAAAGATATATTCTATCTTTGCTAAGTAATTCTCAGAAATTAATTAAGTAGCTAAGAGAAATAATTTCTCTAAGCTGCTTAGGTGGTAAATGCGGGTTTAGTTCAGCAGCATCTCTCATAAAAAGATTTGTTTCTGCTACTCGATGGCTATATATCGGTTAGTTTTTGTGAGCTACTTACTTATGATGTTGTGGTTCACATCCATGTTTAATGCAAGTCTTCAAGTGAAAAAGCAGTGACGTTCTCACTTAAGACATCAAAAGTTAACTTAATCAATAATTGTATGCGAAAATATCTTCTCTTTTCCGTGGCTGTTCTTTACGCAGCTTCGTTCAATCTTTCAGCTGCCGCAATCAGTCCGGAAGAAGCCATTTATAAGGCTGCGGAGGTGCTTACAAAAAATTCAACACGGTCTTTGGCTTCATCAGCCATGTCTGTCGACAAATATGGTAATGAAATCTACGTTGTCAATTCCTCGGGTGGAGGATGGGCGCTTATAGCGAATGATGATCGTCTTGCACGACCGATACTCGCTTACTCCCTTTCCGGACACTATTTTGTGGAAAACCTGCCGGTCAACGCACTTAGTCAGCTCGAAGCTTATTCCCGGGAAATAGCATCCATACCTGAATGGCTGGAATTCATCCCTGTCAAAAACACAAGAACTTCAACTGAAGTCGCTCCCTTGCTCGGATCGACTGAATGGGGACAGTTCGCTCCATATAATCTGTTGTGCCCGGAGAAGGATGGTGTAAGGACTGTGACAGGATGTGTCAATACAGCCATAAGTCAGATAATGTATTATCATAATTACCCGTCTCAAGGCCAAGGAGAAAACTCTTATGATTGGAATGGAACAACTCTTTCAATGGATTTCAGCAAGTCCGTGTATGAATGGGGCCTTATGCTGCCTCAATATATAGGTAATTACTCTGATGAGTCGGCGCTGGCGGTCGCAAAGCTCATGTACGACTGCGGAATTGCCAACAATTCCGATTACGGCTCTTCCACCGGAGCAAGCCTTAATATTCCAGGTATGGTAAACTACTTCGGATATGATCCGAGCATCTACTATGTATCCCGGGATTTATGCTCTCAGAAGGATTTTGAGTCTATACTCCGCGACGAACTTGATGCGGCGCGTCCCGTGTTCTATGAAGGTGGAAGTGCACGCGGCGCTCATGCCTTTGTATGCGACGGCTACGACTCTGACGGATATTTTCATTTCAATTTTGGTTGGGACGGACATTCAAATGGCTATTATCTGACTACAGCCACTGGTTTTGACTCCTCTCCCGGTTTTATATGTTCAATCATGCCATATTGTAATGGAGAGCCCGGACTTTGGGTGGGATCGCATAAGGATTTTTTATGGATGCCTGATCTTGATCGGATAAACTGTGATCTCGGCGCCTTTATAGACTGCGGTAAGGAGGCGGATATAGAAGTTGGATTGGCTCTTCAAAATGTAAATACGGACGTTATAACATATTTCCCGATAATAGAATTCGTGCATACTGATAGTTTTTACGTTGACTCTATGACTTTGACATCAGAGGTGGCAGACGGAAGTTATACGGTATTTCCCGTTTATCGTGTTAATGGAGGGAAATGGCATGATGTCTGTTTTGCAGAGAACTATTCAAATCATGTCGACCTTCAGGTGGAGAATGGAGTGAAGACATTTACCAATTCAGATATGGGCGGAGAGATTGCGGAAGGTGTCTTATCCATCAATGGATGTTATTACCGTCTCGAAGGAAATGATGCTGTTTTCACAAAACGCAATAACAGGAATAACTGTTATTCCGGAAATATAACTATCCCGGCGGATATTGAGGTAGATGACAAGTATTATCATGTGGTAAGTATAGATAAGGGTACCTTCGACGAGTGTATTCTTGATGATGTTGTAATAGGAGAGTATGTCAATGTTTTGGGTGGGTTTAGCGGTGCTTCCATCGGAAACATCATATTCTCAGACCACGGTAATCTTAAGGAAATAGGCCCATGGGCTTTCAATGGCACCCGAATCAAATCGGTCAGTATCCCTTATGGCGTCACCGGTATAGGGATGTGCGCTTTCCAGAGTTGTTCGCTGGAAAAGGTTGACATTCCGTATACTGTGACACAGATCGCAAGAGTTGCTTTCAATTATAGTATGTCTCTCAAGGATGTTTACGTTCATTGGACAGAATCGCGGTCGCTTCCGAACCTCGGAGAGACTCCGTTTCAGGGATGCGATATTGAGGCAATCACTCTTCATGTGCCGTTAGGCTGCTCGGATATCTATAGAAGCGCGCCGGTATGGAAAGAGTTTGTCAATATCGTGGAGGATGCTTCCGGAGTCGGAGAATTAGTGACATCATCTCAGCTGCAGATACAGGTATCCGGTAATGGACTTACCATTAAAGGTCTCGCGGATGGAGCTACCGCCAATATAATCAATCTTCAGGGAATATCAGTTGCCAGGGTTATGGCGGATGAGACGGTTATTCTTGACAAGGGTGTCTACATAATACAGACTGGAAATCGGATCTATAAGATAATTATCTGAAATACAGCGACGACAAAATACCCGATTCGTCATGAACCGGGTAAGGGAGATTATATCCTGATTTTTATCTTAAATGAAAGAGCTGTGTGACGGAATGCTTTTTTTACGGAAAATTCTTGCAGAAGTCAGCCATTTTATATAACTTTGACGTTTAATATAGGAGTCGTGGCGCGGCATGGCCCCGCGATTTCTCGCCAACTTATTGATAACCCTAAATTTAGTTAAGTTTTTTTACATTCATGATCATGAAAAAAACATTAGTTTACCTCTCGATGGGCGCTATGGTACTCTCCATGGCATCCTGCTCCAAGAAAGTCGGAGACTTCGCTTCGGAGTATTTCACGGTAAATCCGACTCCTCTCGAGACAGTCGGCCTTACTGTTCCCGCTACCATTTCCGGCACTGTTCCGGCAAAGTTCATGCCCAAGAACGCAGTTGTCACCGTCACTCCCGTCCTCGCATGGAACGGTGGCGAGGCCTCCAGCTCACAGGTGACTTTCCAGGGTGAGAACGCACGTGCCAACGGTCAGGTGATCTCCTACAAGGAGGGCGGCCCCGTGACTATCCCCTTCAACGTGCTCTATCAGCCCGAAATGGCCAACTCCGACCTTTACCTCGACTTCAAGGTGACTCAGGGCGGCAAGGAATATGAGCTTCCCCGCGTCAAGGTGGGCTATGGCGTGATCGCCACCTCCACACTCATCGACGCAGCCGCTTTCGAGACTTCAAACGCTCCCAGCGCCTTCCAGCGCATCATTCAGGAGAAATACAGCGCCGAGATCAAGTTCCTCATCAACCAGGCCAACATCCGCGCTAACCAGACCGGTGCCGCTGACTACGTAGACTTCAACAACGACCTTATCGCCGCCAACGACGCAGCCAACATGGAAATCGCCGGCATCAACGTGCACTCCTACGCTTCGCCCGACGGAACTATGGCTTTCAACACCCAGCTTTCAGAAAAGCGTGAGGTGAACACCGTAGACTACATGAAGGGTCAGCTCAAGAAAGACAAGATCACAGAATTCGGCGAACTCACCTCTGAGTTCACTCCCGAAGACTGGGAAGGCTTCCAGCAGCTCGTGGAGAAGTCAAACATCCAGGACAAGAACCTCATCCTTTCTGTCCTCAAGATGTATAAGGATCCCGAGCAGCGCGAGGCTGAGCTCAAGAACATGTCGGCCGTCTTCAACGAACTCGCCGAGCAGATCCTGCCCCAGCTCCGCTACTCAAAGATCGTGGCTACGGTCAATGTGATCGGTAAGTCTGACGAAGTGATGATCGAGGAATTCGCTACCGATCCCAGCAAGCTTTCAATCGAGGAAATCCTCTACGTGGCTCAGCTCACCGACGACAAGGTGCGTCAGGAGGCTGTCTACGCAGCTGCCGCTCAGCTTTATCCCAACGACTTCCGCACCTGGAACAACCTCGGCGCCACTCAGATCGCGCTCGGCAAGCTTGACGCTGCCGCTCAGGCTCTCGCCAAGGCTGCCAAGGCCGCTCCCGGCAACAAGTCGGTAGAACTCAACCAGGGTCTTCTCGCCCTTGCCAACGGCGACTACTCAAAGGGTAAGGATCTCATCGGCGGCGCAGCAGGCGTGCCCGAGGCCGCTTCCGCTCTCGGTGTGCTCTACATCAACGAAGGCAATGCCGCCAAGGCTGTCAACAGCTTCGGTTCAAGCAAGAACAACAACTCCGCTCTTGCCCAGATCCTCAACAAGGACTACAGCGCTGCCAAGAACACTCTCGCCGGCATCAAGACTCCCAACGCAGTGACTTATTATCTCGCAGCTGTAGTGGGCGCCCGCACCAACAACGAGAACATGGTGATGTCCAACCTCCGCGAAGCCATCAAACTCGACAGCACTATGGCTGAGAAGGCTAAGAAAGACCTCGAGTTTGCTTCTTACAACCTCGCTTTCTAATTAAGGAATATTATGATATCGCCCGCAGGCGAATACCCGTCATAAATCCGACCTGAAGGGCGTGGGCCGTGACTGGCCCGCGCCCTACAAATTCCAACACCTTTCCGAAAATGGTTTTCAAATACGATTATCTCGTCATCGGCAGCGGCGTGGCCGGAATGAGTTTCGCCCTCAAGGTTGCCTCCGCAGCCCACAGGGTGGCGCTCATCTGCAAGTCTGACCTCGAGGAGGCCAATACGTTTTTTGCACAGGGAGGAGTGGCAAGCGTCACCAATCTTGAAGTAGACAATTTCGACAAGCATATCCACGACACCATGGTTGCCGGCGACTGGCTTTCCGATCCTGAAGCGGTGGAGAAAGTGGTGCGCGAGGCTCCCGAACAGATACGTGCCCTGCTCGAATGGGGAGTGGACTTCGACAGGAAAGAAGACGGCTCTTTCGATCTCCATCGGGAGGGAGGCCACTCCGAGTTCAGGATCCTGCACCATGCCGACAACACCGGGGCCGCCATCCAGACCTCGCTCGTGGAGCGAGTGAAGCAGAATCCATACATCGATGTCTTCGAGTATCATTTCGCTGTGGAGATCATCACGCAGCATCATCTCGGAAAGATAGTGACGCGGCGCACTCCCGACATCACGTGCTATGGTGCCTACGTCCTCAACGAGGAGACCGAGAAGGTAGACACATTCCTCGCGCGAATCACTGTGATGGCTACCGGAGGCGTGGGCGCGTGCTACACCACCACCACCAATCCGCTCATCGCCACGGGCGACGGCATAGCGATGGTCTACCGTGCCAAAGGCGACGTCTGCGACATGGAATTCATTCAGTTCCATCCCACGGCGCTATATCACCCCGGCGACCGCCCGAGTTTCCTCATCACCGAGGCCATGAGGGGCTACGGCGCTGTGCTCAAGACTCCCGACGGAAAGGAATTCATGCACAAATATGATCCGCGCCTCTCGCTCGCCCCGCGCGACATCGTGGCGCGTGCCATCGACTCGGAGATGAAGCAGACCGGCGCCGACCATGTATGCCTCGACGTGACCCACAAAGACCCGGAGGAGACGAAAAAGCATTTCCCGAACATCTACGAGAAATGCCTCTCGCTCGGCATCGACATCACGAAGGAGATGATTCCCGTGGCTCCCGCGGCACATTACCTCTGCGGCGGAATAAAGGTGGATCTCAACTCCCAGTCGAGCATCGACCGCCTGTATGCAATAGGAGAATGCTCGCGCACCGGGCTGCACGGCGGCAACCGCCTCGCGTCGAATTCCCTCATCGAGGCCGTGGTCTATGCCGAAGCGGCCGCAAGGCATTCATTGGAGCGCGTGGACGGTATCGAATTCCGCAACGACGTGCCCGAATGGAACGACGAGGGCACCACACATCCCGAGGAGATGGTGCTCATCACCCAGTCTGAGAAGGAAGTGAACCAGATCATGGGTTATTACGTCGGTATCGTGCGCAGCGACCTCCGCCTCGACCGCGCATGGAACCGCCTCGACATACTGTATCAGGAGACCGAGAGGCTCTTCCGCGAAAGCAAGCCCACACGCACGCTCTGCGAGTTGAGAAACATCATCAATATCGCATATCTCATAATGCGGCAGGCACGCGAGAGAAAGGAATCGCGCGGGCTGCACTTCACCATCGACTATCCACACCCCGACCTCACGGGGAATGAAGAAATCAATCAATAATGAAAAGGCTCACCCTCCCCTTATTGGCGCTCGCGCTGATCATCATATCCGCAACTGCCGGAAAAAGCCATGACATGGCCCTGCAGCGAAATCTCAAGACCTTCAACGCCATGGTGAAGGTGCTTGAGCAGAACTATGTCGATTCCATACGCATCGACGACGCCTTCAAGGCGGCTTCAAGGGCCATGCTCAACACTGTGGATCCCTACACATCGTATTATTCACCCGATGACCGCGACGAACTCCTGAAGATGACCACGGGAGAATATGCCGGCATCGGCTCCTACATACTCCAGATGGGTGACTACGTATGTATCTCGGCCCCTATGGAGGGAAGCCCGTCGGAGAAGGCGGGTCTCATGGCCGGCGACAAAATCGCCAGGGTAGACAGCGTGGACGCGAAGGGGCTGAAGAGCGGCGAGGTGTCCAAGCTACTCAAGGGCAATCCCGGCACAGAAGTGCGCATTGAGGTGATTCGCCCATACGTGGAAGACTCGCTGAAGACATTCATCGTCACCCGCGAGAAGGTGGGTGAGAAATCGGTGCCCTGGTTCGGCATGATATCGCCCGAGGTGGGATATATCAAACTGACGAGTTTCATCTACAACACTCCGATGGAAATGACGGCCGCGCTCGACTCACTCAGCCGCATCCCCGGCTTCTCGAAGCTCATTATCGACCTCCGCGGCAATGGCGGCGGCCTCGTGGAGAGCGCCGTGGAGGTGCTCGGCAATTTCCTCCCGAAAGGCACCGAGGTGCTCCGTACCAAGGGGAAGGGCAGCGAGCGCGTCTACAAGACCACTCACAAGCCCACACATCCTGATATTCCGCTGGCTGTGCTCGTGGACGGCGGCACGGCATCTGCCTCGGAAATTACCGCAGGAGCGCTTCAGGATCTCGACCGCGCTGTGCTGATAGGCACCCGCAGTTTCGGAAAGGGGCTCGTACAGACCTCCTTCCCTCTTCCTCACGATGCGCTCCTGAAGGTGACAGTGGCCAAATATTATATTCCCTCCGGACGCTTGATTCAGGCTCTCGACTATTCAAACCGGAATCCGGACGGCTCCGTGGCCCGCATTCCCGACTCGCTCACCAATGTCTATCACACGGCCAGGGGGCGCGAGGTGCGCGACGGCGGCGGCCTGCAGCCCGATTCCGTAGTGGAGATAAAGAATTATTCGGATATCCTTTACAACCTCGTCACCAAAAACAAGATTTTCGACTACGCCACACGCTATCGCGCGTCGCATCCCGGGAGCCCCGAGATACCCGGCATGCAGATCGACGATGACACATACGCCGACTTCTCCGCCTACGTCTCGCAGAGCGACATGAAGTATGATTCCTCTTTCGACGAGCTCCTGAAGGAAGTGCGCAAGCAGGCCTCGGAGCAGGGCTATGCCACCGAGGAGAGCGATTCCGTGCTCGATCATCTCCAGACCCTGCTCGGGAGCGATCTCGAGCGCGACCTGCGCTTCAAGCGCAAGGAGATAAGCGAATATCTTCTTGAAGAGATTGCGTCGCGCTATTACGGCGACACCGGCCGCATTCTCGTGGGCCTGCAGTCAGATCCCGTGGTGGAGAAGGCTGTGGAGGTGCTCACGGGCCCCGCTTACGAGGCCACTCTTAAAGGGAGCGGCAAATGAAGAAAGCAAGCGAAGCCCTGATGTCGCTGCCCGAGGCGGCGGCGCTGTTCGCTACGCCGCCGCGCGTGAAGGCCCTTGCCGCGATGCTCGCCGATAAAAAGGTGCGCCGCGGTGCCCTCGCCGGATTGCGCGGCTCGTCGGCCGCGATGCTTTTCGGCCTGCTTCCCCGGAAGACGCACCCGCTCGTGATAGTGGCCGATGACGCCGACACTGCCGGATATCTATATCACGACCTCTCGCGCGTCGCTCCCTCAGGCGAGGTGGGTTTCTTCCCGTCGGGCTACAAGCGCCACATCAAATATGGCCGCGTCGATGCCCCGCAGCAGATACTCCGCGCCGAGACTCTCGACGGCTGGCGCTCGGGCAGGCTGCGCTTTGTGGTGACTTATCCCGAGGCGCTTGCCGAGCGCGTTCCGGTGCGTGAGGTGCTCGAGCGCGACACCCTTGCCCTCCGCTCGGGTGGCAAGGCCGACATAAGGCAGACCGAGGAGCGCCTGCTCGAGCTCGGTTTCCGGCAGGTGGACTACGTATATGAACCCGGCCAGTTTGCGCGCAGAGGCTCCATTCTCGACGTTTTCTCCTACTCCAACGAACTTCCCTACCGCCTCGACTTTTTCGACGACGAGATCGACTCCATACGCGCTTTTAACGTAGAGACGCAGCTTTCGGAGCAACGTGTTGCCGACATCACCGTCGTGCCCCCCTCGGCCGCTGAGGGCGATATGGCCGATGGCATCTCGTTTCTTGAGTTCGCAGGTGGGGATACTCCGCTGCTCGCCGCCTCCCTCGCGTCGCTTAAAGCGGTGGTGGCCGACGTCGCGTCGCAGTCTTTCTCCGAGTCAGCGGCCATCGCCGAGGAGGGCGACTCTCACGCGATGGAAAAAGTGGTGGATCCGGCCGATTTCATGCGCCGGCTCGAAGCGATGCGCGTGGTGGAGTTCGGAATGACCGTGACCGGAGCCGGCGCCGATGCCTGCCTGAATTTCGACACATCTTCGCAGGCCTCGTATCATAAGAACTTCGACCTCATTTCAGAGTCTTTCCTGCGTATGCTGGCCGATGGCTATCGCATCCTGCTCCTTTCAGACTCCCCCTATCAGAGTCAGCGCCTCAAGGATATATTTGAAGACAGGGGCGACGATATCCGATTCACACCCGTCGGCGAGACCGTGCATGCCGGTTTCGTAGATCATGAGGCGAGGATATGCTGGTTTACGGATCATCAGATTTTCGACCGTTTCCATAAGTATTCGCTCAAGTCTGACCGTGCGCGCAGCGGAAAACTCGCACTCTCGCTCAAGGAACTCAACCAGATTGAGGTGGGCGACTACATCGTGCACATCGACCACGGCGTAGGGCGCTTCGGCGGCCTGATCAAGACCGACACCAACGGGCGTCCGCAGGAGATGATCAAGCTCTTCTACCAGAACGACGACATCGTGCTCGTCTCGATCCACGCGCTCCATAAGCTCTCGAAATATCGGGGCAAGGAGGGTGTGCCCCCGAAGATCAACAAACTCGGCTCCGGAGCCTGGGCGCGTGTCAAAGACCGCACCAAGGGGAAGATGAAGGATATAGCCCGCGACCTGATCAAGCTTTATGCCGCACGCCGCGAGGAGAAGGGTTTCGCCTTCTCGCCCGACTCGTATCTGCAGCACGAGCTGGAGGCAAGTTTCATCTACGAGGACACCCCTGACCAGCTCAAGGCCACCAACGACATCAAGGCCGACATGGAAAGCCCCCGCCCGATGGACAGGCTCGTCTGCGGCGATGTCGGCTTCGGTAAGACGGAGATAGCCATCCGCGCCGCTTTCAAGGCCGCCGCAGACTCGAAGCAGGTGGCGGTGCTCGTGCCCACCACGGTGCTCGCCATGCAGCATTATAACACTTTCTCCAAGCGTCTTAAAGATCTTCCGGTGAGGGTGGAGTTCATCTCCCGCGCCAAGAAGCCCAAGGAAGTGAAGCAGATTCTCGCCGATCTCGAGGCCGGAAAGGTGGATATCCTCATAGGCACCCACAAGCTCATCGGGAAAGGGGTCAAATTCAAGGATCTCGGCCTCCTCATCGTCGACGAGGAGCAGAAGTTCGGTGTGGCCGTGAAAGAGAAACTGAAGCAGATGAAGGTGAATGTAGACACCCTCACCATGAGCGCCACCCCCATCCCGCGCACCCTGCAGTTCTCGCTCATGGGCGCGCGCGATCTCAGCTCGCTCAATACTCCGCCGGCCAATCGCCACCCGGTGGTGACCACGGTGGCGTCGCTCGACGACGACATAGTGAAGGAAGCCGTCAATTTCGAGCTCTCGCGCAATGGCCAGCTCTTCGTCATCTCCAACCGCATAGAGAATCTTGACGTGCTCGAAAACATGCTCCGCCGCCTCGTGCCCGATGCCAGGATAGTAAAGGCTCACGGCCAGATGCCGCCCGAGAAGCTCGAGAAGGCGATTCTTGACTTCGCCGCGCACGACTACGACATACTGCTCTCCACCACCATCGTGGAAAACGGTGTGGACATGCCCAACGTGAACACCATCATAGTCAATAACGCCCACAATTTCGGCCTCTCAGAGCTCCATCAGTTGCGCGGGCGCGTAGGGCGCAGCGACCGCAAGGCGTTCTGCTACTTCATGGTGCCTCCGGGCGCCCCGCTCACCCCCGTGGCGCGCCGCCGCCTGCAGGCCATAGAGAGTTTTTCCGACCTCGGAAGCGGCATACATATCGCCATGCAGGATCTCGACATCCGGGGAGCCGGAAATCTTCTCGGCGCCGAGCAGTCGGGCTTCATCGCAGACTTGGGATATGAGACTTATCAGAAGATATTGAAGGAGACCGTGCTCGAGCTGAAGACGGAGGAATTCGCCGACACTTTCGCCGAGCAGAATGCCGGCAAGGAAGAGGAATTCGTGGCCGACTGCTCCATCGAGAGCGATCTCGAACTTCGGCTGCCGCCCTCCTACGTGCCTCAGGAAAGCGAGCGCATATCGCTCTATCAGGAACTCGACAACATGGAGAGCGAGCAGCAGATCGAAGACTTCCGCACCCGACTGAAAGACCGTTTCGGAGAAATACCTCTCGTCTCCGAAGAACTCATCAAGGTGGTGCCTCTGCGCATCGCGGCGAAGCAGCTCGGTATCGAGCGCCTTACCCTGAAAGGGGGTAAGATGTATGTCTATTTCGTAGGCGAGGACAACAAGGCCTATTATCAGTCGCCTGCCTTCGGACGCATGATAGCGTGGCTGCAGCTCGATCCGGGCCGCACGCATCTGCGCGACATCAAGGGCAAACGCTCATTCCTCATCGACGACGTGCTGACAGTCTCCGAGGCGCTCTCCATCCTCCGCACCATCCGCACCCTCACCCCCGTCTGACACATCGGTGCATCATCCCCTCGCGTAAACGAGCTCTACATCCCTCCACTTATGCGGCAAAAAACATCCCGAATCCGCGTGGCTGCGGATCCGGGATGGAATGTAGTGCAAGATATGATTTTTATTCTGTTATCTCGGGGGGCAGAATCGGCATCGCACCCTTTCTGGTGCAGACGAAGGCCGAAGTCTGCACGGCTTTGGCATGAGCCTCGGCCACGCTCTTACCCTTCAGGATGCTTGCTATGAATGCGGCGGTGAAGGAGTCGCCGGCTCCCACGGTATCGGCCACCTCCACCTTGGGTGTGGGTTGGAAGGAGACGTTGCCCGGAGTGAAGACATAGCTTCCGTTGACGCCGCAGGTGAGGATCAGCATCTTGAGGTTGTATTTGCCGAGAAGGATCCAGCATTTGTCCTGCAGGTCGATGCCGGGATAGCCGAACATACGGCTTACGGTCACCAGTTCCTCATCATTGATCTTCAAGATATTGCAGCGCTCCATAGAGTTACAGAGGATTTCCTTTGTGTAGAAGCCCTGGCGAAGGTTGACGTCAAATACCACGAGTGAGTCTTCAGTTTTAGGCATGGCGTCAAGAAACTTGTTGATTGTCTCGCGCGAGACGATGTTGCGCTGTGCCAGCGAGCCGAAGCATACTGCCTTGGTCTTTTTAGCCAGTCCCTCGAGAGCCTCGTTGAAGGGGATGTTGTCCCAGGCCACGTTCTCCTTGATGTCATACATCGGGATGCCGGCCTCGTCGAGTTCGACCTGCACCGTTCCGGTGGGGTAGGGCACAAAAGATATAAGCTGGTTGAGGCCCTTCGAGGTGAAGTTGTCGAGAATTTCCTTGCCGAGGTGATCGTCTCCTACGGCGCTTACCACGCAGCTGGGCAGTCCGAACTGCGACACGTGATATGCGAAATTGGCGGGTGCGCCTCCGATTTTCTTTCCTTCGGGAAGGATGTCCCACAGGGCTTCGCCCATTCCTACTACATAGTCTTTCATGTTATATTTGTGTTTAATTGTTTATCAAGTTTAGAAGGTTTATGAGGTTTAAGAGGTTTAGAAGGTTTAAGGGGTTTAGGAGGTTTAAGGGGTTTAGGAGGTTTAGAAGGTTTAAGGGGTTTAGGAGGTTTAGATGGTTTATGGGGTTTAGGAGGTTTAGAGGGTTAAACAGGTATAT
>CAMWXO010000005.1 GCA_947178245.1 uncultured Porphyromonadaceae bacterium | reverse complement strand
TTACATGGAATCATACCCGGGGCATCATCGCAGACATCAACACCGACGGCTACATGAAGAAAAGTCATGACGGTAAGCATACATGGCAGGATGTCATTGATGATAACAAAGCAGATCTGGAGAAACATGATATCGCTTTACCGAATTTCAATTTCTATGACAGCCCGTTTGATGATCCGTATGTAACGGTAACAAAGGACGACGGCTATACAGAAAAGGGCAAAAGACAACGCACATATACTATCCTACACGAAGTGCAGGTATTGCCCGGAGAGCGCGTAGACCTTTATCCGCAATCCGACATCTGGAAAACATACAAGGATCTCATCAATAAAGATTTCGGTGATGGATCAGGTATAAACTACGAGGAGCAGTTCGTAAGATGGTATGACTATCTTACGGACGATGCCCCTGACTATCTCTATTTCTTCTCGGAACCTAAATCGGTGATCAAGACCAACGATTTCGGCTTCATCGGCGGCAAGACCCTCCTCGACCACGAGCAGCGAGGTCTGGGCACGGTAGCCTCTGTATATTTCAAGCAGTCTGATCTTGACGCTTTTAACAAAAGCGGTGAGGAAAGTAATATTTATTTCAAAAAGGTGAACGGCGAAACGCGTCTGAAAGACCAATATGTGGCGGCTGACTTCTCGCTGACGTTCAACACGAATCTTGCAAAGCGACTCGGCAAGGACGCAACCACATGGGCAGGGACAACGACGACAATAGAAGAGCCGATCATCACGTTCCGCCATCTCTTCCACCTTGTCAGCGGCAAGACATTTGCCGATGAGAATATGGCTGACGCTAAAGGCAACCGTGACTATTATATCAATAACAGACGCTATCTTACCTCTTTCGGTGATAAGGACTTCATGATCCGCCTCGAGAAAGATATGCCTGAAGAAAAAGACACCAAGTCTGCATATTATTATAAAGACTCCGAAGATACTGATAATGCGTATAAGAGGGTCAGAGGCTACGAAATCCGTACGTATAAGATTGATAATTATACAGACATCGATGATGAACAAACTACTGAATTATCGTATAACGGAATTGCTATCACTGCGGGCAACCTGGGAGGAGACAAAGATATGTTCAAGCCCACAGAACGCAGTATATTCAGTCATATCTCATCAGATATTCAGACCGACGTAGATCAGGCAAAATGGTTGAAGAACGGGAAGAATTTCTACCGAGCCATAGGTTGTGATAAAGATGATATAAACCCCGGCACCTACATGGTGAGAATATATGGTAAGGATGCATCCGGAGCTATCATTACACTACCCGGCTCAAATGGATCGAGCGTACCTCTTGTAATTGCAGAATATCAGATCACATTCCTTGATCCTGCTAAGTACGAGGCCTCATTTGAATCGGAGGAAACTCTTAATGGCAAGGATGCGTCTAAGACGAAGGAGGAGAATGAGAAGAATGCGAAGAATTATTATACACATACTGAAGATTATCTCGAAGGCCATTTCAATAAAGACGGCAAATCATCGCTTGTAGTGAACTTTGACAATTACAAATATTTGAAGGATCCCAAGTATAGCAGTTATGAGTTCTTTAAAGAAGCAAACAGATATAACGGAGATACTAAAACTCTTGCAGCATCTTACCTGAAACTTCCGATAGCATGGGACGACAGCAACTATGGTTTCGGCTATACCACCCGAGGCGACTACAACATGTTCGTGCTCGGCGACCATTCCGTGATCACACCCTACAAGGATGCCGCCGACGCCAAGAAGGATAATCCTGTGGATATTGAGACAGGAGTCGCATATACCGGCACATACGACCGACTCTTCTATAACTCTGAAGGCACAGAGAAAGGTCTGTTCTATTATGTGAACGCGGCTTCCGACCCCGGCGACATGGCCAAGATCCAGTTTGGAGAACTCTGCCCCGGATCTACCATCTACGTGTCGGCATGGGTGAACGAATTCAACAACGGCCAGGAGGAGACGGCCAACGTGATCTTCAACTTCTATGCAAATATATCCAATAAAACTGATAAAACTCATAAGATTATCAGACAGGATCAGATCCACGGCTTCGTGACCGGATATATTGACAGAGGCACATATATAAGTCAAGGCAACACAAACAACTATAGAGACGGAGACCAGGGCAAATGGATGCACGTCTACTATACATTCGTGCCCGACCTGGATCGTGCTCAGTATACCGGAGATGAGGAAGTGCTGTCATATACCCTGGTGCTCGAGAACAACTGCATCAGTTCATCGGGAGCTGACTATGCCATCGACGACATAAGGGCCTACGTGGTGGAGCCCCGCGTTGAGGCGCGCCAGTCCACACCGGTCTGCAACAGGGACCATCCCGACGATATCGAGGTTGAGGTGATGATTCCGTTCGCTTCACTATATGAGACCCTGAAAGACGTGATTGATGATAAAACCGAAATAATGCAGCTGCAGTATTCGGTACTTGATAAGAAAGTCTATGACGAGTATGTCACCACTCACAAGAATGATGCAAACCAGACCGGAGTATATCAACAAGCATTTTCCAACTCAGTATTGCATTACCCGCATGACAATATACAGAGAAGCCCTGAGACCGATAAGGATAAGCCTTTGTCGTGGGGTACCATCGAATTCTTGGCTAATTTTAAAGACTATTTTGTCTATGACAAAGACGGCAACATCACAACTGACGACAATGGAAACCCCGTTAAATCAGACAAAGCAAAGACGGTAGGCAGTGAGGGTCAGATGATCGACGAGGAGGAGATGCTTGTATTCAAGACCAAAATCCATTCTTCTGACGAGAAACAATATAACGATGATTTCGACCCAAATCATAGAGATTATTACATAGTGATCGGCAATTTAGGCACGACAGGTCTATTTGAAGATGTGGTAGGCAAAGAGAACTCTGATAATAAATATAACGCTGATGTCTATCCCTCCCAAACAAACGACGGCAAATTCGTCAAGCCTACTGATGAAAATAATAATTGGGAAAAATACGACAAAGTACTGGCGGCAAAATATGATTTCGGCAGCAAGTGCGTGCGAATCTCCGAATTCACCCTGAAGGGTGCGTCAGACATCATCGTAGATGGTATAGTCTACAACGACGTAGACAACATCACCTGCTGCGAGAATCAGCGGCCCGTTGTCCAGATTGACCTCTACAAGATGGATAAAGATAAGAATATTGATAAATCAACGCCACCGGAGGATAATAAGCTCAGGGCTAATCCATATATCGACTGGTATTACGGCTCATACGAGAAATTCATGGAGGAGACCATGGATAACACAACGATCTCGCTTTGGCAAGTCATAACCATATTCAGAAAGGAATATCCTGTCGCAACCACATGGGATGTGGAGGTGCCCAAAGGGGAATTCACACAGCAGATGAAAGATTATCTCAAGACAATGTGTGAACCCAAACAGGAAACAGTGACAAAAGATGGTAAGACAGTGACCGTGACAAGGCCTGCTAAAGTGCAGCTTCACACGTCGTCGTTCATATTCCCGGAACTGACGCTTAAAGATGAATTCGGCGAGACGCTCAAAGACGCTCAGGGACATATCCTGACGAGCCGCGAAGTATATGTCACCGCCATTCCGGATGCCAATTTATGGGAAGATAACCCCTGGGCCATCGTATGCACGGAGCCGACGGAAATCAAGATAACAGTCTCCAACACCTCGCCCGAAATGCTCAACGGCTTCGGATCGGGCATAACCTATCCGAAAGATATGAACGTGGTACCGCTGCGTTCAGGCCTCGTGCATCTCGACAAGACCGGCATCGATGGCGGCGAATGGAAACTGGATGAATACACCACCACTGAGAAAGATAATAAGCCGTTAAACATTTCTGCTTATGAGAATCAGCAGACACTGGTGATACCGCTGCGCAACCTCGCAGTGGCCACACAGGGCGTTAAACAATTCAAACATATCGAAAGCGACCCGTATTGCTATCTCGCGGAGACCAACGACCCGTATTATCGTCGGCTCGGACAGGTGACATACGTAAGGCCGATGTCAGTATCGACTGGCAGCGGGGAGACGGGAAATGACACACCAGCAACGCAGGCTGAGACCGATGAAGCCGGCAAGCTTTATGATTCAGAGTTCGGTCTGACGCCGAGGGGTGTGATCACACTTGATGCGGCGACCACCGATAATCACTTCTCGAATGTGAAGATCACGTTCAATAAGACGGACATGAAATTTCACGAGGGTTACTACTACACCTTTAAGTTCGCATACGAGGAGGATTACAGCACGGACGGCGTTCAGAAACCGGCGATAAAGGAAGACGAACCCTGCAAGGGCCAGACGCTCTTCACGATCAAGGTGGTGCCGGAATATCAGAAATGGACGGGCGATGCCTCGCTCAACTGGAACAATGACGAGAACTGGAAGCGCGTGACGAAAGATGATCTTCTCGTGGCTGCTGATAAGAATGTTCCTTCTGGCAAGACCGCGAATGATTACCGCTTCACTATCAATGACGACGACATATCCAATGAGAATGAATTCGCCTACGCACCTCTTGACTTCACGAAGGTGATAATCCCGGCAGGGGCCACCTATCCGCAACTCGCGGCGAGACAGCATGACCGCACGGGCACGACAGGCGGAAACATCTCCATAAAGAACGGACATGGCAATGCTGCAGTCTCCTACGTATGGGCTGCGGCGGTAGCGGATACTCCGGATTCCAATGCTCCGAAGGCTGCCACGGCTACAGGCAACGAAAGCGCCGAGGATGCCACTGAGACAGCGCCAAGTTATCTGCCGACCCGATACGTTCAGTATGACATGGCTGCGGTGATGTATCCTGCCGGCACTTCATACGAGCCTAATGTCTACTGCCGTCCCTGGTATGCCAACGCGTGCGAGCAGATTCATTTCAACTCGAACGCCGAGATACTCAACCAGCAGAACCTCGACTATCAGAAGGCGTGGGTTGATATGGAGATGAAGCCTGACCAGTGGTATAACGTAGCCTCACCGCTCTATGGAGTGGTGGCCGGCGACATGTATCTGCCGACACAGGGAGCGCGCCAGCAAACAGAACTCTTTACCGACATCACGTTTGACACTGCAGTAAACGACCGCTTCCATCCGGCAGTCTTCCAGCGCGGGTGGGATAAGGGCAACGAGACAGTCTACAATATCGAAGGCGCCGCCTTCCCGGGTTGCCCGAAAGTTGAAACAGTAGCTTTGGCAAGCACATGGAGCCATGTCTACAATGACGTGGCCGACCAATACAAAGTTGGTACCGGTTACTCAGTGAAGACGGATGTTTCGCGCTATGAAGATGTGGCCACCAACACCAAGTTTGATGGACTTGTCAAGTTCCGCTTCCCGAAGGCAGACATAGACTATGATTATTACACGGATAAAAACGAATCTCATCGTGAGAATGGAACATCTGTAAACCGCACAGACAAACATAAGCTTTACAGCTTCGCAAATAATGGACAGGTGACACTTACGAAAGCGACCGATGGCAACCTCTTCCTGGTGGGTAATCCGTTTATGGCTCACCTCGACATGGCTAAGTTCCTTGAAAAGAACAAAAATGTAATCACACCGAAGTATTGGCTCCTCAGCGAAGGAGAGGGTCAGGTAGGTGTAGTGATGGATCGTAAGAATGAAACCGCGATGCTCACCAATGAGACTCTGACTGCAGGAGATAATATTACCGCGACTTCATCAACAGGCGGCAAGTTGCCTCCGATGCAGGGCTTCTTCGTGCAGGCTACAAATAAGGGCAAGAATCTGACTCTGACGTTCACTCCCGACATGATGGCTGTGGAGGCGTATACTGATAATGCCGGCAATCCCCTCATAAAGGCTCCGGCTCACGGAACACGCGCGGCGGATGACGACGACATAATCAGCGTGACCACCGGCGAGAGCACCGCTATCATCCGACTCAGTGCGGATGCCGAGAAGGGTTATGCGGCATCTGAGGACGTGGAGATGATAGACGACTCTAACCAGCGCGGAATGCGCCGCATCTACACCACGGCGGGCACGATGGCCGCCGCCATCAACCAGACACCGGACGCCGACGGCGTGGAGGTGGGCCTGATGGCACCGGCGGATTCAGTGACGATGGTCACCTTCAACGGAGCCGCTCTTGAGGACTACCTTCTCTACGACACGGCGACGGGTGAGATGACGCAGCTCTTTGACGGTTTTGAACTGGAGATGAAGGGCAACGTGAGCGGACGCTACTTCCTGACGAGCGGTATCGACACGAAGGAGATTGAAGACGGCACCATACGCATCGTGCCGGCACGGCGCGAGGTGGTGGTGACGGCACCGGCCGTATGCGGCGACCTGACGGTGCGCGTCTACGACACTCTCGGCCGCGAGATAGCGACAGCGGAAGGCTTCAGCGAGGAAGTGCGGATCGCTCTCGACCCGGGAATCTACGTGATAGACGCTTCGGGCTCGGAGAAGGGCCACAAGGCGGCGAAGATCTCGATAAGATAAGATGCAGTTGGCTCCGGAGCAATCCGGGGCCAATTTCTTTTAATGGGGAATTGGCGAGCTGAAGCTCGCCTCCCGGAACAAAAAGCACTGACGACGGAAAACTGGCTACGGAATAAAATATGTTAAAATGGTTGCCAAAATGGATGCCATTTGTTATCTTTGCAAAAACTTTAAATTCCAATCATCATGCAGGTAGTATCAGCAAGAGAGTTTCGCGCCAACCAGGGCAAATTCCTGAACGCCGCCAAGAGGGGGCAGTCAGTGCTTCTGACGTCAAGATACGGCAATTTCAAGATTACTCCCGTAACCGAGGAAGACACATTGACGGAACGTATTTGTCGCGGTCTTGAACAAGTCAAAGCCATCCAGGACGGGAAAATGAAAGGTCACACAATAGAAGAACTGCTCAATGAACTTTGAAATAACAGCGACAGATGATTTTCGCCGAAGCCTGAAAAAACTATCCAAAAGATACAGTTCTCTAAAGCAGGATCTTAAAAATTTTGCGGATTCCATCAGGGAGAATCCTATGCAAGGAGATGAACTGAGTCCGGGCATAAGAAAAATGCGTATGGCCATCACTTCAAAAGGACGTGGGAAATCGGGCGGAGCAAGAGTGATAACCTACACTGTCATAGTATCTGAGAATGACGGAAAAGTTTATCTTATGGATATATATGACAAAGCAGATTATTCCACCGTGGATGTGCATATCATTCAGAAAAAGATCCGAGAACTTGGCCTGGAATGATATTTGGGAATGGGGATTTGGGAACTTCAATAATTGAGAATGGAGAATGGAGAATTGAGGATTGGTGAGCTGAAGCTCGCAGTAGTGATAAAGAAAAGTTATCAGCGGAGCAAATCTCAATTAGAGGGGATGGTGTGGTTGCGGGTGTCGGAGGAGAGGGCGGAGCGGCGTGATGGGGGTAAGGCGCGGCGATAGCGCTGAAACGCTTGGGTGCGGAGCGAATCGTCACGGAGTATTGCCGCAGCCTGACTGACCGCCGCCGAATCAGACATGGCAGTGCCGCTCTCGCGCAATATGGCGGCGGCACGACGCGCTTCAAAATAGACGCTGTCGGAATGAGAGCGGATGGCGTAGGGAATGAGCCCCGAAGGGAATCTGACGATGGCCGTGCGGACCACGTGCAGCGCCTGATCATGCCGCCCTTCCGCCCTGAGGGCGTCGGCGAGATGCAGAAGGGCTGAACGCTGCCGGCGCATCTCTTCAGTGACATCCGGCCCGGGATATGGCGACCGCTCAAGACCACCCCATTTGAGCAACGGAAGGGCATCAAGCGCCTCCGATGTGAGGACAAGAGAGTCGGGGGCGAGAGGCATGAGCCGGCGGGTGAAGAGTTCCTGACGAGTGTGGGGATAGAAACCATAGAACTTACTTTTCCCGACATTCTGCTGCCAATAGACCGGACGCGGATAGCGCGATACTTCGTTGGATGCTATGATGTCGATGGCGGCAAGTTCGCGCAAAGACGCGATGGAGCCGGCCGACCGACTGGGAATCTGCGTGAGGTCTAATACCCAGCGCCGGGTTGAGTCATTCCCAAAGGAAAGATAACGCGAGTGCATGGCCGGTATCGGGGCGCTGTCGGCATACAGACGCTTCAGGGCATCGATCGCATCAAGAGTATCAGAGGCGGCTACCGAAGGGAGACGGAAAAGGTTGAAATTTCCGAGAGCGATATCAGGATAGGTAGCCACCATGCGCAGCCCGTCGGCATCATAGCGAGGAGTCAGGAGTTGCGCCACATACCAGTCACTGCCGAGATAGGCGCAGCATATAACCGTCACGTCGCGCCGCACTCCCATCACTTCCTGAGCATACCAGAGCGGGAAGATATAGTTATCTCCATCCACAAAGATTATTGCATCCTCATCGAGGGAGTTCAGCAGATTTTCTGCAAAATCAAGTGTCGCGCTCCGGCCTGAACGGTCGTGGTCGTCAAGATTCTCGGCCAGCATCCATACGGGAACAGCGCACACACCGCACGCAAGAAGCACCCTCGCAATGCGCGTGCGGGCTGCACGCAGCAGCATCAGCATTCCGGCCGAGATCCAGAAAGCGAAAACCCAGAAACTTCCGAGGAAAGAGTAGTCACGCTCACGAGGTTCGCCCGGCGACTGATTAAGGTAGAAAACTATCGCCACGCCGGTCATCAGGAAAAGCACCAGGCTCACCCATGCAGCGCGACGCATACGCATCCGCAACAATCCCCTCCCCTTTCCACGAAACAGGAATATGATACCGAGCAGCCCGATAAGGAAGGGAACAGACCAATAACGGTTGTAGCCACGGTTTCCGCTTCCCAGTTCCGGCGGCATTGAAGATGTGTCGCCGAGCATCAGGTCGTCGAGCGGGCTGAGACCGGTAAGGAAATTGCCGTGGTCTATCTCTCCGGTAGAAGGCACATCGTTTTGCCGCCCCGCGAAATTCCACATCAGATAACGCAGATACATATACCCAATCTGATAACCGACAAGGTATGAGAGAGACTGCACATAGGTAGGCCTGAGAGCGAATCGCTCCATCATGGCCCCATCGGCCGCCCGCAACGGCACCGGACGGCCCAGACTGTCGAAAGCCTCCGATATCCTCACCTTCACCATAGAGGCTGAATCCATACCGGTCCAGTCTCCGTAGGCTTTCAGGTTGTCGGGCCCGGGAGCGTAGATGCGCGGCAGCCACATATCGAGTTCGGGAGTAGTGACAGGTTTAGTGAGGAATCCGGCCACCACATACCCATGGGGCGCGGTGTCGGATGCCATGCGCGAATTACGATCTCGGTCGGAATCTGTCAGAAAACGTGATCTGTCAGGTATCCTGCCCCCTCTCATCATCGGGCGCCAGTCGCGGCGCTCAACCTTCATCGCGTTGCGGCTGTAGTCGCGCACCGTATCGCCTGCGGGATTCACCGAAACACTCTCCAGCCGCATCGTCTCGCTGAAAGGAGTCCGGCCGTAGAAAAGTGGGGCCTTCGCATACTGCCGCCGGTCGAGATAATCGGCCAGCCGGAAGATATCAGACGGATTACCCTCATTCACGGGAGGATTGGCGCATGCCCTGAGAGGGATAATGATATAGACTGAATAACCCACCATCACAGCCGCCAGACACCACAATACGGTGCCAGCGGAGTGCCACCGCCGACTCACCGCAACCGCAGCCGTCACTACAAGACAAAGAACGAGCACCCAGAAGGTAATCGCACCAGACCAGAACGGCAGCCCGAGGGTGTTTACAGCGAAAAGATCAGCCAGACCCGCCAATGCCACCGAACCGGGCATAAGACCCTTCAAGATAGCTACGACAGCAAGGCATCCTGCAAGAAGAGCTAACAAGGCTTGCAGAAAACTGACCTTATGCCGGCTTCTGAAAAGCATGATGAGGGCTATGGCTGGTAGCGCGAGTAGGTTGAGTTGGTGAACGCCCACCGAAAACCCTATTATATAAGCCAGGGCTATAACCCATCGGGCACGTGCAGCCCGCGAAAACGAGAACGCCCATTTGAGAGCCATCCACACGGTGAGCGACGAGAGGAAGAGCGACATGGCGTATACTTCCGCTTCAACAGCGCTATACCAGATGGAATCAGACCATGCGAGGGAAAGAGAGCCGCAGAGGGAGGCAAGGGCAATAGCAGACATGCGCCAACGGCCTCGTCCACTTGCAGGCCAAAGCCAACGCATCAGCGACATCGAGATGCTGCATAGGAAACCCACAGCCAAAGCGGAGAAGAGGCCCGACATCATGTTGACGACCCTTGTCTGCAAAGCAGGATCGGTGAAAAAGCATGACGCGAACCGGTGCGCGAGGGCCCAACCGGGATTGCCGGGCGCATGCCCTATCTCAAGGCGAAGTGCAGTGACAAGATATTCCGGGCAGTCCCAGTAAGACGCTCCGGGATCGCACGTGAGCCAGTAGGTGACAAGCGCCAGAAGAAACGCTACTGCCGGGGTTTTCCTGAGGAGGGACATGAAATGCAAGGATTTATTTCTGAATACCTTTGTCGAGCAAGCGACGTTTCACCTGCATCCGCGCCCAATCGGGCAAGCAGCCGACAAAGAAAATAGCGAAGCGATTGAGCAAGCCGTTGATGTATTGCTTCTTTCCCTTCAGCATAGCCCTTACGGCATGCTCCGCCACTTTTTCGGGCGTCTGCAGCGCACCGAGGCGCAGAGCCAGGCGCGTGAGATTGGCAGGAAGGCCGAAGAGAGAAGTGGCGATGCCACCGGGAGCCGCTACCGTAGCAGAGCATCCGTAGTCTTTCAACTCATAATGAAGCGAACGTGTGAACACACGTATATATGCCTTGGTGGAGGCATACATGGCAAGACCCGGCATCGGCATCCAGCACGACATCGACGACATATTGAGTATGCGTCCCGAGCCGCGCTCCTTGAAACGACGCGCGAAACGCACGCTCAGCATGGTAGTGGCGCGCACATGTAGATTTATGAAAGCCTCAATCCTGGAGTCGGAGAGATCAGCCGTCTCCCGGAAGTTAAAGATTCCCGCATTGTTGATGAGAAAGTCTATCTCTATTCCCTTCCCGGCAAGGAAATCATCTATGACATCAGGAGCATCATGGGCGGCGAGATCAAGCGTGAGAGCCACAGCCTCTACTCCATAAGTGCGGCCGATTTCTTCGGCAGCCTCACGCAGCGCGTCGGTGGTGACGCTCACCATCACTAACGAGCATCCTCTCCCGGCGAGCGCACGGCAGAAGTTGATGCCGATGCCGCCGTCGGCCCCTGTGACAAGAGCCCATTTCCCTGACAGCGATTCCTTTCTCATCCCTGCTCCTTGATTCGGTTGATTTCCTTCCGAATATTCTTCGGGAGATCGGGAAGGGTGCAATGGCAAGCCATCTCGCGCGAATACATCCTCGCTATGCAGTAATTCACATGCTCGCATCCGCAATGATGCGACGCCTCATTCCTGAGCCTGTTGATGAAGTCCGGCTCGCGCAGGAGAGCCCTGCCCATCTGCACGAATTCAAATCCCTCGCCAAGCACCTGCCCGATGCCGGCACCATCCACCACGCCGCCCACATAGACGAGCGGAAGACTGAGCGCGGCGCGAAACCTCCTGGCGTCTTCAAGAAAATAGAGGGGCTTGAACGGCACCTTAGGGATCATATACTTCCCTACCATACGCACTCCCAACTTGAGCCACCACTGGCGCATATAGTGGGTCATGCTTACTATCGGCATCTCTCCGCGCATCACATACATCGGTGCCTTGCTCACAAATCCGCCGCTGAGCACCAGGGCGTGCGCACCAAGCTGCTCAAGTTCACGGGCCACAGTGAGACAGTCGTCGATCTCGAGGCCGCCCTTGAACCCATCTCGCATATTGGTCTTGACAAGCACACCCATATCGGAGCCGGCTGCCTTCATCACCTCTTCCATGCAGAGACGCATGAAACGCATGCGCGCATCGAGCGAGCCTCCGAATTCGTCGCGCCTGTGATTGGTGTAGGGCGAGAGGAACTGGGAAATCAGATAGCCATGGCCGGCGTGCACCTCCACACAGTCGAACCCGGCATCGCGGGCAGTGCGCACCGCGTCGCCGAAATCGCGTGCCATCATCTTCAGTTCGTCTTTGCCGAGGCCGCGCACTATTGTGGGGCTGTAGAGATTGAACCCCGTGGACGCTCCCACGGGAATTCCTCCGGCAGTCTTGATATGGGTCATGTTGCCGCAATGCCCAATCTGAATCGAGGCTTTTGCACCTCGCTGATGTATGCCGTCGGTGATTAGCCTGAGCGAGGGCGCAATCTCCGGCCTGAGCCACAACTGAGTGTCGAACGAGAGCGCCGAGCGGTTGATACCTGCGTATGCGAGGGTGGTCATGCCCACTCCTCCCGCAGCCACACTCCAGTGATAATCGCGCAGCATGTCGGTAGGGTTATTGTCCTTACCCATACCCTCGAACGCAGCGCTGCGTATGGCACGGTTGGGAATGGTAACGGGGCCGATTTCGGCCGGAGAGAAGAGAGTGTCGAGCGAAGTCACCATATAAAGGGAATGATGTATTTTCTGTTGAGGGCCCTGAATTCGTCGCCGAATTCGTCGATATATCTCTGGTGAAGCGAGCGCGCCCGGGGCCCGAGGTTGGCAAATGTCCACAAGGCGAATATCACGCCCGGCAGCGACCACGTGAGGACAGCGAAACCGATCCATTCCATCAGCTCGCCGAGATAGTTGGCCGATGTCACATAGCGGAACATTCCGCCCCGCGGTATATAGTGCCGGCGGTCGCCGGGTTTGCGCAGATGCCTGATGATATGATCGGAATGAAGATTGACCGCCATTCCGGCGAAGAAGAGCACGACGCCGCCGACAAAGCGCGGATCGGCGAGCCATGCCGGAGTGTATTCACCCTCGGGCGCCACATAGAAAAGCCACCCTCCTATCAGGTAAGCATTGACGAGATTGAATATCGCCCCCAGCATCACTATGCAGAGCGGCATACGGCTCTTGCCCTTGATGAGAAGCGGAAATATGAAGGAGCGCTGAAAGTAATGTATCATGAATATGGTCGCCATCACAGCGGGAGCGAGCTCGCTGCGGCGCGGTGAAAGCAGCCATAGAGCAGCCATAGCGATGAAGACAGGAACTTCCATGACGAGCCATCCGAGCCGGTTGCCCACCGAAGGGCCCCATTTCGGAGTATAGAACATACCGTAGCCGGGAGTGATGAAACGTAAAGCGATAAAGACCACGAAAGCCAGGGCTATCATGATATATTCCACTGAATGGAAAACTATCGGGTCGAAAATTCCGTTCATCAGATAAAAAGAGTGTTAATAACCATGCAAAATTACTAAAATTTGACGATATTTGCAACATGGCTGCCTACAAACATGAATTAAGGACAGAAAAAGATAAAAAAAGAATAATCGCGGCGGAGCGTATCATCATGGTGATTATGATTATGGCATTCAGCATCATGCCGCTCGCCGGCCGCGGCGAAGAGCCCGCTTTCGTGCCGACGGGCACACAGAAGGGAATACGGACATCAACCGATGTCGTGGCGGTAGCCCTTCCGGCGGCTGCGCTTGCAGCGACCCTCGTGGAGCGTGACTGGGAAGGCCTGAAGGAGGGAGCGCTAACCGCGGCCGTCACAGCAGGAGCGACATTGATACTGAAATACTCCATCAAGGAGCAGCGCCCTGATTTCAGCAACAACCATTCTTTTCCCTCCGGGCATTCAGCCGTGACTTTCGCCGCCGCCACCTACATCGGGCGCCGCTACGGATGGAAATGGAGCATCCCGGCCTACACGCTCTCCACCTACACGGCATGGGGACGTGTCTACGGTAGGAAGCATCACTGGTGGGACGTAGCCGCAGGAGCAGCCATAGGCGCGGCAAGCGCCATGATCTTCACCCATCCCTATATGAAGAAACATGAAACGGCGCTCGTACCCGTGGTGAGTGATACGAGCGCCGGAGCGATGTTGAGTTTCAGCTTCTGAACGAATGATTGCGTTTACTATTTTCCTGACGTGATGGTGCGGTAGTCTGACAGGAATGCGAGCAGCTGGCGCACCCCGAGGGCAACTCCCACAAGGAAGCCCAGGATCATCCCGGTGCGGACATAGATGTCATCAATCAGATAAGCCATAAGCCCGAGGCAGGAAAGTGCCAGTGGAAGCAGAATAAAGATAAACCATATATGCCACTTCTTGTAGTACAAGGCCTTAGCCACAACTTCAGAGACCGGCATGCTGACCACATCGATGCTCCTGACACCATGATAAAGCCAGCGATCCA
This sequence comes from uncultured Porphyromonadaceae bacterium, assembly GCA_947178245.1. Classification (GTDB taxonomy): domain Bacteria; phylum Bacteroidota; class Bacteroidia; order Bacteroidales; family Muribaculaceae; genus Lepagella. The sequence goes on along the minus strand of CAMWXO010000005.1, from coordinate 13,528 downwards.
TCACGGAGCTTATCATGAAGAAACTGCCGAACCATATCACCATCAGCATGCTATGCTTTGAATCGGGAAACAGATGCAGGTTAAACAGGGAGCACGGACAAAGCACCATAAACAGCAATGCCATATTTGAAAACCAGCAGTAACGACGTGCGAGGTTATCGAGAGCGGTTTTCCTTCTTCCCGTGATGATGGCATCGTAAGAGCCGGACGAGCCCGGGATGGAGACGTTGGTGTCCTGCCAGTTCTTTTTCATTTCGTCGTTCATATCTGTGTAATTTGGAATTTAGAATTTAGAATTGTGAGCAAGGTCTCTAAGGCCTCTAAGGTCTTTAAGGATTTCAGTAAACACCGTTCTTTCAGATGAATTTTTCTCGTAGACGCTCCTTGGCTCGATGAAGACGCGTCGCCACATTGTTGCGCTTGATGCCGATGGTGTCGGCGATCTCCTCGTAGGAATATTCGTCGAGCCACATCATCATGATTGCCTTATCGATGGGATTGAGAGTGGCGATGCATTCATAGAGATCTTTCACGGCTTCTTTCCTCTCCAGTGTGTCATCGGGAACAAGTATCACCTCGTCGAGCGACGCGGATTGCGGCCGCCTGCTTCTTACGCGCAAGGTAGACACACAGGTATTGAGCGCTATCCTGTAGACCCATGTTCGAGGCGAGGAGTCTGACCTGAACGAGGCGAGGCCACGCCAGATATTGACCAACACATCCTGATACAGGTCTTCAAGATCCTGCGGGGTCTGCGAGTATCCGAGGCATATCCGGCGTATCATGGCATCATGGCAGGAAATCAGCTGCCCGAACTGATGCTGCCGACTTCGTGATCCGGATGAAAGCCCGAGGGCTTCGGCAAACCGCATCACGCAATCAGTCAGAAAATCCATTATAGGAATCGCCGCTATCTTTATTGCCGTAGGTGTCATCGTAATTGTTTCGTTTTATAATGTTAGTCGCTCTCGGGATGCGGAAAGTTTCACGACAAATAAAAAAAACGCGGAATCCCAAAGGATACCGCGAAAAAAAATCTAATATGACGACCTCCTGCATTAAAGAGGTCTAAGAAGTGGGCGAAGATGGATTCGAACCACCGAAGGTATAAACCAGCAGATTTACAGTCTGCCCCATTTGGCCACTCTGGTATTCGCCCGAGCCACACCGACACATAAAGTGCGATTGACAATGCAAAATTACATAAAAAATCCGACCCGTGCAAATATTTCTTCTAATAATTTAGAATTTCGTTTATTTAATTGAGAATGGAGAATTGAGAATTTAGAATGGAGGCAGAGTGAGCAGAGTGTTGGGAACAGGAAAAAGCGCCTCTCCGAGGCTACTGTGGTTTGTATCTTTTCCCCGGGCTGAAGCCCGAGGTTTCTTCATAAGTATAGCTCTCCGAGCTAAAAAATCACATCGAAGTTTTGATTAAAGAGGAATTGGAGGCTCGGAGAGCCGGGATAGTGATGAAAACCCACGTTTCAACGTGGGGGAAAGGTAATATTAGATAAATCGCCTCGGAGAGGCGGATTCTAATTGAAGACTGAGATAATTTAGAATTGAGAATTGAGAATTGAGAATTGGGCCTTGCTTTAGTATCGGGAGACGGCAGGAATATCGAATTTTATCCCTCGGTCTGGGATGTTTTTGACGAAAATCATCCCTCACTCTGGGATTTTTGAGATTTATTGCGTATTGCTATACTTCGGAAACAGACCTCTATACGTTCACAAAACTATTCAGCAATGTTAAATAATTTAATAAATCCTCATAAAAATTATCATTAATGATAATTTATTGTTATCTTTGCAGTCGTAAATAACATAATATGAAAATCAGTTTTGAAAATGACGATATAAGAGATTTCATACTTTTTGGCGATGCCGATAGTCATCCCTACTCCAGATGGAGAAGCAATCAACAACTTCGACTGCATATAGATAAGGTGATGAGAATTATATCTGTAGCACAGAATTGCAACGAACTCCGGGCATATAAATAAAGCACTAAACTATGAACAACTCAAATATGGCAGGAGTGGGCAAAGCAGTGTGAGACTCGGATTTAAATCAAAATTCAGACTTATTTTCACAGAACTCAATAATGGCGTAGTCATCAATATAATAGAAATATCAGAACATTATGGAGACAAATAAAACATACGAATACATCCCAACCGTACCAGTCCATCCTTTCGAGATATTAGAAGATGAAATAGCAGCAAGAGGACTGACAAAGAAGGAATTCGCCGAATCAATCGGCATGAAACCATCGAATTTCAATAGAATGATGAAGAGAAAGGGAACTCTGACTTCCGAGATGGCGCTAAAACTCGAAAAGGCCCTCGGCATTCCGTTCAGCCATTGGATGGAGTATCATGAGGAATACCTAAAAGATTGCTTCAGACTCAATCCATGCGCATTCGCAGAAACAACAACAGAAAAAAGTTCACGATTATCCGACAGCACTATATATGAGGATTTATACCAAAAGATCGCTACAGCTATTAATTACATAAAGCAGCGCAAGGACAACTCAAACGCTACTGACAATCTGTCAATGGAACAAATAAACTCGCTTGAAAACGACTTCCACCGACTCGGCAAAGAGCTCTGTGAGCTTAGATTATCCTGATCCCCTTATTTCACAGGAACCAAAAGTCCAAAGTCTTTCATGCAGACTTAGAGGAGTCTGAGGGCGATGGCGGCGCAGGCTTCGGTAAGGGTCAAAGACTTACGACCTCATACTCCAGGCCGCGCGCCTCCTTGTCTTCTACGGGATAGTTTTCAAAACTATGGTCAATATCGAAAAATGAGTGAGGATTGTGAAAGAACATGTCACATCAAAGCCTTGTGCAGAAAATGAAGAATGAGTAATTTTGCATCGAAATTCTAATCTATAAAAGAAATGAAAAAGATAAGAAACTACTTTGTCTTAATGATGGTGGCGCTTATGAGCGTAGCATCATTCACATCGTGCGGCGGCAATGATGACGACGACCCGGAATCACCCGCCGGCAACAGCAAAATTGTCGGAACATGGAAATGTACTCACGAAAAGTTCATTTGTAAGGAGAACGGCAAGATTGATGAAGAGTATGACAGACCGTATGAAGGCCTTTGGATATGGGAATTCACTGCAGATGGGAAAATTATAGGAACTGATGGTGCGTCTGTAGATACCGGGGTATATACATTGTCGGGCAATCAATTGACAATTACGGATGAGGATGGTGAAACTGAGGTAGGATACGTTAAAAAACTTGACAGCAAGACTCTGGAAGTCGAATCCACCTTTAAAGAAACCGATAACGGGTATATACATGAAGATTATAGCTATGTGACTTTTGTCAGGATCAAATAGGATGTGTATATCTCAGATCTGCATCTGACAGATTGGGTGGTAAAAATCTCAGAGCTGATTTCCTTTCAAGGTTCAGCTCTGTTTTTATTTGACAGTCAGGCAACACAGCATGAACCAGCGACTTTTTCATCTCAGAGGAGCTTCAGGGCGATGGCGGCGCAGGCCTCGGCGTCGGCAAGGGCGTGGTGGTGGTTGGCAAGGTCATAACCACAGGCGGCAGCCACGACATGGAGCTGATGGGAGGGAAGACGCAGAGAGCGACGCGAGGCCGCGAGGGTGCAGTGGAACTCATAGTCAGGATAGTCCATCTGATAAGTGGCGAAGACGGCCTTGAGGCAGCTTTCATCGAATGGGCGGTTGTGGGCTACGAGAGGCAGTCCTTCGAGTCGGTCGGCCACCTGGCGCCATACGTCAGGGAATATCGGTGCGGAGTCTGTATCCTCACGCGTCAGGCCGTGAATACGTGTGGTGAAATAGCTGTAATAGTTGGGAGCAGGACGTATGAGACTGTAGAAGCGATCCACGATCTCGCCGCCGCGCACTATGACGATGCCGACACTGCACACGCTTGACCGGCTGCCGTTGGCAGTCTCGAAATCTATTGCTGCAAAATCCTTCATATTCTGAGTTTCATTGTTGTTCATTGACAAGATGTGCAAAATTAATGAAAAAATACGACATACCCATAATACGCTTGCGAAAACATCACCCCTTAGGGGAAAGAATCCACGAAATTCTTCACCTAAAGGGTGACATTCCGCATCTCCAATTCATCAGTCCAAACGGAGTCATTTCCACATCAAGGAGTTTCCAAAGTGCGCAATAACGGTCTTCACCCTTAATCACGCTACTTTTTTCCATGTTTTCTTTGAATATTGAGCAATTTTCACTATTTTTGCGACCCAAACGAAAATTCAGACAGATGAAAGTGCTAAAATTCGGAGGGTCGTCGGTAGGCACCCCTGCGGGCATCCTCAATATAAAAAATATAGTGGAGAGTGAGAGCGAGCCTCTCATCGTAGTGGTCAGTGCCCTCGGGGGCATCACCGATCTTCTGCTTTCCACCGCTTTGCAGGCTGCCGGAGGTGATGACTCTTACCACAACAGCGTGCGCACTCTGGTGGAACGCCACCATTCGCTGATCGACGCCGTTATCACCGATGGCACAGACACACTCCGGAAGCAGGCAGACACTCTTCTCGATGAATTGAAGTCAATCTATCACGGCCTCTATCTCATACGCGACCTCAGCGACAAGACCAGAGCGCTCATAATGAGCTACGGAGAGCGGCTCAGCTCGCTCATCGTGGGGCGTCTTCTATCCGGGAGCGTGCTTCACGACGCCCGCCGCTTCATAAAGACCGACTCCCGCTCTCACCGCGGAATGCTGGCCCCGGCCGAAACGTATGCCCTCGTGGAGCAGGAATTCGGACGCGAAGTGAAGGGGATACACGTGGTGCCGGGATTCATCGCAACAGATCTACACACCGGCGAGGTGACCAATCTGGGGAGGGGAGGCAGCGACTACACGGCCTCCATCATCGCCGCGGCCCTCGACGCGAATGTGCTTGAGATATGGACTGACGTAGATGGATTCATGACTGCCGATCCGCGCGTGATCCCCACAGCCTACACCATCAAGAAACTCAGTTATGTGGAGGCTATGGAGCTCTGCAATTTCGGCGCCAAGGTGGTGTATCCCCCCACGATATATCCGGCCTGCGTGAAGAATATTCCCATAAAGGTCAAAAACACCTTCTCGCCTGAGAAAGCCGGCACGGTGATCTGCGACAATCCCGGAGAGGCCGACCGCTCGAAACCCATCAAGGGCATCTCGAGCATTTCGGGCTCGGCGCTCATCACCGTCACGGGCCTGAGCATGGTGGGCGTGATCGGAGTGAACCGGCGCATCTTCAGCGCCCTGGCCGAGAAGGGCATCTCTGTCTTCATGGTGTCGCAGGCATCGAGCGAGAACTCCACATCGGTGGGTGTGCGCGACGAAGACGCTGAGCGTGCCGCCGAAGTGCTCAACGAGGAATTCGCCAAGGAGATAGGTACCGGAGCGATGAACCCCATGAATGTGGAGAAAGGCCTCGCCACGGTCGCCATCGTGGGCGAGAACATGAAGCATACCCCGGGCATAGCGGGAAAACTTTTCGGGGCTCTCGGGCGCAGCGGCATCAGCGTGATAGCCTGCGCCCAGGGTGCTAAGGAGACCAATATATCGTTTGTAGTCACGGGGTCACAACTTCGCAAAGCGCTCAACACACTTCACGACTCTTTCTTCCTCAGCGAATACAAGGAACTCAACCTCTTCATCTGTGGCGTAGGCACCGTAGGGGCCATGCTCATAGAGCAGATAGCGTCGCAGAAAGAGGAACTCATGCGCACTCACCGCCTGAAGCTCAACGTAGTGGGCATCGCATCGAGCCGCAAGGCGCTCTTCTCGCGCGACGGCATCGACCTGAGCGCCTACCGCTCGCTTCTTGACGCCGCCCCGGCGAGCAACACCGAAAGCCTGAAACGCAACGTGCTGGGGATGAACATATTCAACAGTGTCTTCGTAGACTGCACCGCCTCGCGCGAAGTGGCAGACCTCTATGAAGACTTCCTGAACCACAACATCTCAGTGGTGGCCGCCAACAAGGTGGCCGCCTCCAACACCTACAGCAGCTATCTGCGCCTGAAAGAGACCGCCCTGAGGCGCGGGGTGAAATTCCTGTATGAGACCAACGTAGGAGCCGGTCTGCCTATCATCGGCACCATCAACGACCTCCGCTCGTCGGGCGACCGCATCCTGAAGATCGAGGCCGTCTTGAGCGGCACGCTCAACTTCATCTTCAATACCTTATCGGAAGAAATACCGTTCTCCGAGACCGTGCGTCTCGCCAAGGAAGCGGGCTATAGCGAACCCGACCCGAGAATCGACCTCAGCGGCATGGACGTGATACGCAAGCTCGTGATCCTGACGCGTGAAGGTGGCTATGCCGCGGAACAGCAGGAAGTGGAACGCAACCTCTTCGTCCCGGCCGAATTGCTGGAGGGAGATATCGAAGACTTCTGGCGCCGCCTCCCCTCGCTCGACGCTGACTTCGAGGCCCGGCGCAAGGTGCTTGAGAAGGAGGGGAAACGCTGGCGCTTCGTGGCCCGGATGGAGCAGGGACGCATGTCGGTGGGCCTGATGGCCGTAGACCGCAGCCATCCTTTCTACGGGCTCGAGGGCTCGAACAATATAGTGCTGCTCACCACTGAACGCTACCGTGAATATCCAATGCTCATCCAGGGATACGGAGCAGGAGCCGGCGTGACGGCAGCCGGAGTTTTCGCCAATATCATCTCCACAGCCAACACATGATGAAGCATCTTATCATACTTTGCGACGGAATGAGCGATCACCCTGTTGCATCGCTCGGAGGGCTGACACCACTCGCCTACGCTCACACACCAGCGATGGACAGCATAGCCCGACGCGGACGCTCCGGCCTTCTCACCACGGTGCCCGAGGGCTTCGCTCCGGGCAGCGAAGTGGCGAATGCTTCCATTCTCGGCTACGACGTGAAGAGCGTGTATGAGGGGAGAGGCGTGCTCGAGGCAGCGAGCATCGGCTATGACATGGCGCCCACAGACATGGCCATGCGCTGCAATATCCTTACCTTATCCGACGACGGACTGATACAGAATCATCACGGAGGGCACCTCACCACAGAGCAAGGCACCGCGCTGATCGAATATCTTCAGGAGCGACTCGGCGATGACCGGGTGCGATTCATACCGGGGGTGCAATACAGGCATCTGCTGGTGGTGAAAGGAGGCAGCAAATATGTGGAGACCATTCCGCCCCACGATCATCCCGGTGAACGCTGGCGGGATTGCCTCGTCAGGCCTGTGGCCGGAGCGCCTGAGGAGCCGGGGCGACTGACACCGGAAGAGACGGCAGACCTGCTCAACTCGCTCATCCTCCGCTCACAGGAATTGCTGAAAGACCATCCTTTCAATCAGGGGCGCACCGTGGCAGCCAATTCCATCTGGCCCTGGAGTCCGGGGTATCGCCCGGCGATGTCGCCGCTCGGCCACCTATATCCCGACCTGCGCGACGGCAAGGTAATCACGGCGGTAGATCTCATACGAGGACTGGGTATATATGCCGGACTGCAGGCAATAGATGTAGATGGGGCCACCGGGCTTGCCGACACCAACTACGAGGGGAAAGCATCAGCGGCGCTGAAGGCCCTACGCGACGGCGCCGATTTCGTCTTCCTCCATATCGAAGCATGCGACGAGGCCGGGCATGACGGAGACCTCGACCTGAAACTCAAATCGATAGAGCGCATCGACAGCCGCGTGATCGGCCCAATCCTCGAAGAGACCGGGAAGTGGGACGAGCCGGTGGCGATAGCCGTTCTTCCGGACCATGCCACACCCGTCGAGGAGCGGGTGCACCGCTCGGAGCCTGTGCCGTTTGCAATATATTATCCCGGCATTATCCCCGACGGCGTGGCATCATACTCGGAGGCGTCGGCCCGGCTCGGTGACTACGGCCTTTTGGGGCCCACTCAGTTTATGAACCTTTTCATGAATATCAGATGAAATACTACAGCACCAACCGCCACTCTCCCGACGTCTCCGCAACGGAAGCCATCGTGAAGGGTCTCGCTCCCGACAGAGGCCTATACATGCCCGAGCATATCGAGCGGCTTCCACAGGAATTCTTTGACTGCATCGGTCATCTATCGTTTCAGGAAATGGGACGGATGGTGGCGAGATCATTCTTCGGAAGCGACATTCCCCACACGGAACTGCGCAGGATAGTAGGCGACACTCTATCTTTTCCTACGCCCGTGGTGGAAGTCGAGCCCGGCATCTACAGCCTCGAGCTCTTCCACGGCCCGACACTCGCCTTCAAGGATGTGGGGGCCCGCTTCATGGCGAGGATGCTCCGAATGGTGCTGAAAGAAGATCCGCGTGAGGTGCATGTGCTCGTGGCCACCAGCGGCGACACCGGAAGCGCCGTGGCCAACGGCTTTTCAGGCGTAGAAGGCATAAGGGTGCATGTGCTCTATCCCAAGGGGAAGGTGAGCCCGATTCAGGAATGCCAGTTCACAACGCTGGGCGGCAATATCACGGCAATCGAGGTAGATGGAGTATTCGACGACTGCCAGCGGCTCGTGAAAAGCGCCTTCCTCGACGAAGAACTCAACCGGCATCTGCTCCTCACTTCGGCCAACTCCATCAATATAGCGCGCTTCCTGCCGCAGGCGTTCTACTACTTCAACGCATACTCCCAGCTCAAAAGGCAGGGAAAGGCCGATGATGTGGTCTTCAGCGTGCCGAGCGGAAACTTCGGCAATCTCACTGCGGGACTTGTGGCACAAAAGATGGGACTCCCCGTAAAACGCTTCATAGCCGCCAACAATGCCAATGACGTCTTCCACGAATATCTGAAGACAGGGGTCTACACTCCGCGTGCAAGCAAAGCCACGCTCGCCAACGCCATGGACGTGGGCGATCCCTCCAACTTCGCGCGCATACTCGATCTCTACGGTCACGACCACGCACTCATAAGCAACGTGGTGGAAGGCTCCACAAGCAGCGATGCCGATATAGTAGCCACCATGCGCGAGTGCTATGAAAAGACGGGATATGTGCTCGATCCGCACGGCGCCTGCGCCTACCGCGCCCTGAAGCAGCAACTGCGCCCGGGCGAGACAGGAGTATTCCTCGCCACAGCCCACCCCGCGAAATTCAAGGAGACGGTGGAGTCTGCCATCGGCACCGACATCAGCATCCCGACACGTCTGGCCGCCTTTATGCAAGGCAAGAAGCAGAGCGTGGGGATGCCGGCAGACTACGATGCCTTCCGCGCTTATCTGAGCGCGCTGCAGAAGTGAATCATCGTCCGATCTTATCCATCAGCGACTTCACGGCGGCAGTCGCGTCGTCTTCCGCAGCGAGGCATTTGATAAACTGCGAGCCTATGATAGCTCCGCTGCTGTAGCGGCATGCCTCGCCGTATGTGCCACGGTTTGATATTCCGAACCCTATCAGGCGCGGGTGGTTGAGTTCCAGCGAGTTTATGCGTCTGAAATAATCTACCTGCTCTTCGGTGAAACTGTCGCGCGCCCCCGTGGTGGAGGCGACCGACACCATATAGATGAAGCCGTCGCAATGCTCGTCGATGAGGCGAATACGCTCTTCGTCGGTAGCGGGCGTGATGAGCATTATCATCGGAATATCATACTTGCGGGTCAGAGCCTTGTATTTGTTCATGTAGACACCAAACGGCAGGGCGGGGATTATGACCGCGTCTATTCCGGCATCTTTGGCACGGCTGAAGAATTCCTCCTCACCCATCTGCATGATTGGATTGATATAACCCATGGCGATGAAGGGTACATCATGATTGCGGGTGCGCGCCTCCTTCACCTGGTCGAGGAGAAGGGAGAGGGTCATGCCGTTGGCGAGGGCTACAGTTCCGCTATGCTGTATCACGGGGCCATCCGCCATCGGATCGGAAAAGGGGATACCTATCTCGATCATATCCACATCAGCCACGCAGAGAGCGTCGATTACCTCTCCGGTGGAGTCGAGCCGGGGGAAGCCTGCTGTGAAGTAAACTGACAATATGTCTTTTTTCTTATTTTTAAATAGTTGGGTGAGACGATTCATCTTTTTTTTAATTTAGAATTGGGAATGGGGAATTTTGAATTTCTTATAATTGGGAATGGGGAATGGGGAATTTAGAATTGGGGTGAATGGGAAATTATTTTTGGTTATCGCGTGAGCGGAGGGTGCGGATAAAGAGGCGGAGGGCGTCTGTGTCCTTTACTCCGGGGGCGGTCTCGAAGCGGCTGTTGAGATCCACGCCGGCCATGAGGGGATGAAGCACTCCCCGCACCGCATCGGCATCTTCGGGCGCGATTCCGCCGCTCAGCATAAAGCCCGTTGCGCCACAGTATGCGTTCAGCCACTCCCATTCAAATTTTCTGCCGCTTCCACCCCGCGACGCAGCCGCAGTGTCGAAGACGAGCAGATCGACGCAGCCGTCATATTTCTCAGCCGCCTGCAGATCGCCGGGCCCTGACACCGATACGGCTTTCCAGACATGAAGGCCGGCAGCCCTCAACCGGCGGCACTTCTCAGGAGACTCGCAGCCGTGCAACTGGACAGTGTTGAAACCATACTTCCTACACAGCCCGAGAATATCGGCGTCAGGCATATCCACCGTCACAGCCACCGGAGTGACACCCTCGGGCACGGAGTCAAGAAGATCCGGGCCGGCATCGCCGCAATATCTGGGCGAAGGGGGATAGAAAATAAAGCCCATGAAGTCGGGCCCGAGTTTGCCTACGTCAGCGATATTGCTCGCGCAGCGCAAGCCGCACACCTTGATTCTCAATTCCTCCATATCATACACCATATTCGATGAAACTTTTCAAAGCCTCGCCCGGATCAGGCGCCGACATGAACGCCTCGCCTATCAGGAAGCCGTCGAATCCGGCAGCCCGGAGATTCTTCATGTCGGCCGGAGTCTTCAGGCCGCTCTCCGCGATCTTCACCGCTGAAGGAGGAAGAATATCCACGAGCCGCGCGGCCACCGACAGATCGGTATGGAAGGAGGTGAGATCGCGGTTGTTGATTCCCACCATATCTGCATCGGCCGGTATGGAAGCCGCTTCAGAAGCGTCGTGTATCTCCACAAGAGTCTGAAGACCGAGATAATGTGCAAAATCATTGAGGCGCCCTATTTCACCGGCGGGGAGCATGGCCGCTATGAGAAGCACGGCATCAGCACCGGCCACGCGCGCCTCAAGAAGCTGGTATTCATCCACGATGAATTCCTTGCGGAGGATAGGGAGCATCGGGGCAGACATCCTCGCCACCATCAGATCGGCAAGGCTACCTCCGAAGAAAGGGGTATCGGTAAGCACCGACATGGCCGATGCCCCTCCCCCAGCATAAAGACGGGCTACTTCCTCCACGTCGCTCATAGGGGAGATTTCACCTCTTGAGGGAGAACGCCTCTTATGCTCGGCTATGATGCCCGAGCCCGAAAGAATGGAGTCAGACATCTGAAGCGGCTGTCGGCTGCAGTTAAAAGCTGCTTCCTCGAGTGCCTCCACGGGCATTGCCAACCGGGCGGCTGCCACCTCGCGCCTCTTCGATGCCGCTATGCGGGTCAATATATTATCGGCCATGAATTATGAATTTAAGTCCACAAATTTTCTGAAAGCATCCAGCGCCGCCCCGTCACGCAGGGAAGCCTGAGCCATGCCCAGAGCCCGGTCTATGCCGAGTTCCGGCTCGAGGGTGAGCAGCGCGTATGCCGCGTTAGCCGACACACAATCGAGTCTGGCCTGCGATGCCTTGCCTGAGAGCACATCGTCGAAGACACGGGCTGCCTCCTCCACGGTGTCACCGCCGAAGAGGTCTTCCTGGCGTATCTGCGAAAGGCATATATCGGAGGGATTGAGCACGAATTCCGCCTCGGGCGTCGCCACCTTGAAAGGCGACGTGAGCGAGATCTCGTCGTAGCCGTCGAGCGAATGCACCACGGTGCAGTTGATACCCTCATTCTGCGCGATGTAGCGATAGAGGCGCATAAGTTTCAGGTTGTAGACACCCAGCAACTGGTTTTTCGGCAGCGTGGGGTTTACGAGCGGGCCGAGCATGTTGAAGAAGGTACGCATCCTGAGCGATCTCCTCACCGGGCCCACGCTCTTGAGGGCCGGGCTGAAGAATGGAGCATGCAGGAAAGCAACACCCGACTCTTCGAGAGAGCGGCGCAGTTTATCCTCATCGGCCGTAAACTTCACTCCATGCTGCTCAAGCACATTGGATGCTCCCGACACCGAGCTGGCGCCATAGTTGCCGTGCTTCACCACCTTTCTCCCGGCACCCGCCACCACGAAACAGGAGGCAGTCGATATATTGAACGTGTTCTTGCCGTCGCCGCCGGTGCCGACAATGTCGATGGCATCGTCTGAGGCGAGATCGACCGCCACACGGCGCAGCAGGATGGCGTCGCGGAATCCGGAGAGCTCCGCCGGAGTGATGCTACGCATCAGATATACCGTCATGAATGCCGACAACTGATTGTCGTTATATCTGCCGTCGGCTATATTGAGCATTATGTCGCGCGCCTCCTCGCGGGTGAGGCTCTTGTGCTCGAAAAGTTTCGATAGAATCGTGTTCATGTCAATGGAAGAGGAAATTAGATATTATCTTGATACCGCCGGGAGTGAGGAGAGACTCCGGATGGAACTGCACGCCGTGCACGTCGAGCGAGTTGTGGCGCAGCGACATGATGCTGCCGTCGTCGGAGCGCGACGTCACCTGCAGGCAGTCGGGGAGCCCTTCGTCGCTCACTACCCAGGAATGATAACGCCCCACCGGGAAGCGCTCACCCATTCCTTCGAGTATATAGTCGGGCGCGGTGACGCTTATGTCGGTCTGCACTCCATGGAAGACTTCGGGGAGATTGCTCAGCGTGGCGCCGAAGCGCTCGGCAATAGCCTGATGGCCGAGGCATACTCCCAATATCGGCTTAGTGTCGGCATATTCCCTGAGCAGATCGGGCAGAAGTCCGGCCTCTTGCGGAATGCCGGGGCCGGGAGATATGATTATCTTATCGAAACGCGCCACGTCGGGGAGCTGTATGCGGTCGTTGCGCACGGTGACGGGCTCGATTCCGAGTTCACGCACGGCATGAACGATATTATAAGTGAAGGAGTCGTAGTTGTCGAAAACGAGTATCTTCATATCGGATCGATAATTAGTTTAAGGGGTTTAAATGGTTTAAGTAGTTTAAGAGGTTTAGTAGTTTAAGGGGGTTAAGAGGTTTTGGGAGGCTATAAACTTTTTAAACCATTCTAAACTTTTTAAACCATTCTAAACTATTTAGAAGTGAAGGATTCAGCCAGCGCCACGGCTTTGACGAGAGCGCCGAGTTTATTTTTTGTCTCCTGCAGTTCGTTTTCAGGCACCGAGCGTGCCACCACACCTCCGCCCGACTGGGAATAAAGGCGTGAGTCCTTGCTCAGGAAGCTTCTGATGGTGATGGCCTGATTTATGGAGCCGTCGAATCCGAACGTGCCGATGCAGCCGGCGTATGTGACGCGGCTGTGAGGCTCGAGCTCGTTGATGATCTGCATTGCCCTGA